>JAOAGX010000011.1 GCA_026415535.1 Armatimonadota bacterium
AGATGTGTATAAGAGACAGCGTTATGACACTATTCAACTGTCTAAAACGGAAGGCCAGGTATGACTTCATAGCTGCGGTATTGGTTGCTATTCTCGTGTGCGCCATCGGACCAGCGTTCGGTTCGAAGGCCGACGAACTGATACGAGACGCAGATAAAGCGGCGAAGATTGCTCTTTCTGCAAAGCGCAAAACTGACCGAGACGAAAGCTATAAGAAAGCCCTCGAGCTCTACGGTAAAGTCGGGGGTGACAAGATGTACCTCGGCACCCCACAAGGCGCGCTTGCTCTCTATAAGATGGCCTCGCTGCAGAAAGATATGGCCAGCCTCCAGGGCAAGAAGCAAGAACACGCCAACCTCTACGCATCCTACGAAACACTGAAGCGGCTTATCAATATTTACGACAAGCCGATGTCTGCCTTGGAGGAAAACCTTACCAGAACTGAAGCACGTGAAGTCAGACGCATTGTGGATAGGGCGATAACGCTCAAAGACGAGGTTGCGGCTAGGCTTGATAGGCTCAATTCCGTTGACTGGAAATACAAGGTCATTGACACGTTGGTGGCTGCGACAGGCCGAATTCCCTCGTTTAGCTACTGGTTTGCCATCATACTGATCACGGTAATCGTCAAAGTGATGATTACGCCTCTCACGAAAGCTCAGTTTAAGGCGATGAAGGAGATGCAGCGGGTTGCGCCGCTTGTCAAGCAGATTCAGGAGCAATACAAAGGCGACCAGAAGACCATCGGCGAAAAAACGATGGAACTATATAAGGAGCACAAGATTAATCCGTTTGCAAGTTGTCTGCCGCTTCTGGTGCAAATGCCGATCCTGATGCTGTTGTACTACACAATCCGCGCCTATGAGTTTCAGTTTGCGCGTGGAACATTTCTGTGGATTGGAAGCGGACTTTCGCACTGGACTTCGTTTCCGGTGATGTTCAATCCCGGCTCGCTCGTGTGGCTGACGGCAAAGAACCTGGCCGAGCCGGACTTGATACTCGTTGTCCTATATGTCATCAGCATGTATGTGTCCACAAAGCTGTCGGCAGTTGACCCTAGTCAGGCCGAACAGCAGAAAATGATGGCGATATTAATGCCTTTGATGTTCGCATTCATATTCGCGGGTTTCCCTTCGGCGTTCCTCCTTTACTGGCTTGTGTTCAACATTCTTCAGACCGTTCAGCAGTATCTAATCTTGCAGAGCGGACGAGCAGAGGCGGTTGTACCCACTACAGTTGCGCCGGTACCCGAACAGACACCGAAAGGAGAATCGTCCGACGCGGAAGAGACCGGAATCCGCAAATCGCGAAGCAGAAGACGAAGAACCAGAAGGTGAGCAAATAGTGGAAAAGATCGAGGCAAGCGGAAGAACCCTCGAAGAAGCGTTGCAACTAGCTGCGCAAAAGCTTGGTGTGACGATCGATGCTCTCGACTATGAGATCATCGAGCAGGGCAGCAAAGGATTTCTCGGGATAGGCCAGACTCCGACTGTCATAAAAGCATGGCTACGAGAAGAAATTGTGACGACGCCTGTCAGCGACGAAAAGGCGGCCGTCGAAGAAAGTGAGGGAATCGAGAAGGAAACACCGGAGGCCGCAGTTTCGGAGGAGAAATCGGAGGAGAAAAAAGAAAAGGAAGGTCTTACCGATATGCTCCTCCGAACCCTAAATGAGATCCTTAAGCCAATGGGAGTCAATGTGAGGCCTGTGCTAAAGTCGGACACACCCGAGGAAGTAGTGATCGACTTGGTAGGACCTGACGTAGCAATTCTGATCGGAAAACGAGGTCAGACTCTTGATGCGTTGCAGTACTTGTTGGGGATAATCGCCAGCCGTCGGATGCGTAACAAAAAAAGAATCATTCTCGACGCCGAGAACTATCGTGATCGACACCGCGCTATGCTAGAGCGCAAGGCGCGAGAGTACGCAGCGGCAGTCAAGGCGGAAGGCAAGGAAGCGGTTCTTGAACCACAACCCGCGCGCGACCGTCGTATAATCCACCTCGCTCTCTTAAACGATCCCGACGTATATACATATAGCGAAGGCGAAGGCGATGAGCGCCACGTCGTCATCTCGCCGAAGAGGTAGCCGGTTTCTAGATGTCGGTTGTTGGTGCTAACACGCCAACAACCGATAACCGAAAACTGCTATGGACACCATAGCCGCCATTGCCACCCCGATTGGCACCTCGGGAATCGGTATCGTTAGAGTCAGCGGCCCGCGGGCAATTGAAATTGCCTCGCGGTTGTTTGTGTCAGCAAGCAACCTTAAAGAGTTTGCCTCTCACAGAGCTTATCATGGGAAGCTGGTGACACCCATCCTCGAGCATCCCACGCAAGGAGATGAAAAAAGCTATCCTTACCATAGCAATACCAGTGGGGCTAGGGAAGGTGAACCGATTGACGAAGTGGTTCTCACAGTCTTCCGCGCGCCGTTCAGCTACACTGGTGAAGACGTTGTCGAGTTCTCTTGCCACGGAGGAATAGCTATTCTCAGAAAAGCACTCGGAGCCGTGCTTGACCTAGGAGCTCGGTTGGCGGAGCCGGGGGAGTTTACTAAGCGGGCATTCTTGAACGGTAAAATAGACCTAGCCCAAGCTGAGGCCGTGAATGACCTTATCCGCGCGCGCACGGAAGGTGCCCGGCGGATAGCCTTCTCCCAGCTAGACGGAGCAATCTCCTCAAAGGTGCGTGGCGCACGGGATCGGATACTGGGCGTCATAGCGGCAATCGAGGCCGCAATCGACTTTCCCGACGACGTTGACGAGCCGGATCGAGCACGGCTTGAATCCGAGATCAGCGCGGTTCGTCAGGAAGTGGTATCGCTTCTTTCGACTTTTGCAGCAGGCCGGATCTTCCGTGAGGGGTTACGCGTGGTTATTGCCGGTAGGGTAAACGTAGGCAAGTCCAGCCTACTTAACGCATTGCTCCGCCACGCACGAGCCATAGTCACTCCAATTCCAGGAACGACGAGGGACGTTATCGAGGAGAGCTTGGAAATCCATGGAATCCCCATTGTAGCGCTGGACACTGCGGGTATTCGATCCACGGATGATCCTGTCGAGAAAATCGGCGTTGAGCTTGCTGAGAGAACCTTGGAGTCGGCCGATTTGGTCCTGATGGTTTTTGACATTTCGGAAGGAATAAACCAAGAGGACTTAGAAATACTGGATCGACTCGCTGACAAGCCTACGATTGCAGTTCTGAACAAGATCGATCTCCTTCCCGAGGAGGCACGAGGCCTGCAAAAGGAGGAGTATGTTGGGAGGCTTGGGCGGAGCCTGCCGGCAGTTTGGACCTGTGCCTCCTCCGGACAAGGGATTGATGAGTTGGAGGATGCAATCGCGGAAACGGCACTCCGGGAAGCAATGGTCGGACCTGGTGAAGAGGCCGTCGTGGTGACCAACATTCGTCACCAACAGGCTCTTTTATCGGCTCTGGAAAGCCTTGACAACGCCCTCGAAACCCTTTCCGCCGCCCAACCAATCGACCTACTAAGTGTGGACCTTGCATCCGCCAGGAACTCGCTAGGCCTTATTACCGGCGAGACCGCCTCGGATGACCTCATTGATCGGATATTCTCAGATTTTTGCATAGGAAAGTAGAAGGTCGCAACTTGATGTCGAGAAGACAATTCCTGCAAACCAGCGGTGCAGCGCTGACAGCAATGGCGTTCGCCAACAGATTTGCATTGTCATTGGAGGCAAGTTCAA
The DNA here is from genome assembly GCA_026415535.1 of Armatimonadota bacterium. Taxonomy (GTDB): domain Bacteria; phylum Armatimonadota; class UBA5829; order UBA5829; family UBA5829; genus CALJES01. The sequence continues at coordinate 3,713 of JAOAGX010000011.1, forward strand.
TGGATTCCGGCAAGAAAGTTAGGATTGGAGTGGTTGGAGGCGAGTTTGGAACCGAGTTCTATTGGCTGGAACATCCAAACTCGAGTGTCCAGGCAGTAAGTGATATGCGTCCTGACAGGCGCGAGGCCTTGCGCAACCGCTTCAAATGCGATAACGTCTACGACACTCTTGAAGAGCTTATCAAGGACAAGAACGTGGATGCCGTTGCGGTCTTTACAGGCGCGCCCGACCACGCTCGGCATTCGATCGCGTGTCTCAAAGCTGGCAAGCATGTCATATCGGCTGTTCCTGCTGCAATGACGCTCGAAGAGTGTCACGAGCTTGTCGAGACGGTCGAGCAAACGGGCTTGACCTATATGATGGCCGAGACCAGCTACTACCACCAAGCAATGATCTCTGCTCGGAAGTGGTACGAGGAGGGCAAGTTCGGTGAGATATACTATGCGGAGGCCGAGTATTTCCACGCCGGAATGGAGCATGTGCTTTGGTACGATGAGAACGGTAAGCCCACTTGGCGTCACGGCTTGCCTCCTATGCTTTATCCCACTCACTGCACCGCATTCCTGATAGGACTTACCGGAGAGCGATTGGTCGAAGTGTCATGCCTAGGATGGGGCGACGGAGACCCAATCAACTTTCCTAATCGTTACAACAACCCATTCTGGTGCGAAACAGCATTCTTCAAGACCGACCGAGGACACCCGTTCAGAGTTTCCATCAACTGGCGAGGTGCGTTTGGAGGTTGTGAGCGAGCTCAATGGTATGGCAGCAAGATGAGCTTTTTCGAACCGCATCCCAACGGACTTGGAGCAATTATCCGGCGCGCGAGCAGCCGTATGGAAAAGGACGACGGCGGATTTGACCGGGCGGCGGCCGAATACGAGAAATACGATGTGCCCGAGTGGTGGAAAACCGACATGCTTCCCGAACCGCTGCGCATGAACAGCAGTCACGACGGTTCCCACACGTTCATCACGCACGAGTTTATTGACGCGCTTGTCAACGAGCGCGCTCCGGCAATAGACGTTTATGAGGCAGTCGCATATACCGCACCGGGGATAGTAGCACACCAATCAGCGCTCAAAGGCGGAGAACGGATGAAGATTCCGATCTTCGACAAGGGCAAACGTAAACAAAAGAAAAAGACCGAATGGCAGTTTGATATTTAACCCTATACACAGCGGTATTGCAGGTTTCTTGCTGGCACACGCTGGTGCCGCCTCTGGATACCGATTACATTAAGGGTAACACGCGCTACAAGAGATATGGATCCTTTAAGTAAGGCCCAGATAATACGACCCTCTAAAAGACAGTTGCCACCGCCCCAATTTCATTCTGTGTGTGCGAGGATAATGTTGCAATGAGTCCAACTACCCCCACAGCCCAACTAGCCCTGGACACTATCTACCAAAAACCAACTAGGGGCATACCTAGCTGGCTCATCAACCCAATGGAGCATTCGATTATTGAACGTCTGGCTGGGGTCCCCGAGGGGGAATACGCCCAAAAACCCCGCGAGGTCTACCGCGCGATGCAGATTAACGTCGGAACGTGTCTTATGGACCAGTGGATTCCCGAAAATCCGCTTTCGATGGGAATTCGAGGTTACGAGGAAGCCTCGCGCGAAGCTACCACGGGCGCTACGGAAATAATGGTCGACGGAATGGTAATCGACTCTCCCGAAGCCGTTGTCGAGCATATGGAGCGATTTGTGTTCCCAAAGCTTATAGCGGCCGTGCGTGATTTTGACGAAGACGCTCGCATCAGGCAAATTGTTGAGCAAGAGTGTGCTGTCCAGGAAGAAATCGGCCCGACAATGCTCAAGAGCCCCTACGACGTAATCTTGTTTCCCCGCTTTGATTACGCGACTTACGGTTACGTCAACTACTTTTCTGCATACGCTCTGTACCCGGATGTTATGGAGAAAAGCTTTTCTCTGCAGGCCGATCTTGCGGTTCGCAACAACCGCGCCGCTGTAAAAGCAATAGCTGAAGGGAATCTGCCGCCGCTGGTCAGACTTGATCACGACATGGCTGACTCGCGCGGGACGCTGGTGCGCATCGACTCACTCGACCGCATCTGGTTTCCTCATTTCGCACGGTCGATCGAGCCGGCGGCGAAGGCCGGTATCAAGATGATTTGGCATTGTGACGGTAACCTAATGGAGATGGTTCCGAGGCTCCTCGACTGCGGATTGGTGGGGTTTCAAGGGTTCCAGTACGAAGATGGCATGGACTACGAGCGAATCTGCAAGATGAAAACTCGAGATGGCTCCAGTCTCATTATTATCGCTGGAGTTTCGGTCACACAGACGCTCCCGATGGGCAAGCCGGCCGATGTAAAACGCGAGATCGACTGGCTGGTTGAACACGGCCCACAAACCGGCCTATTCCTTGGAGCCTCAAGCTCCATCGCGCCGGGCGTTCCGTGGGAGAACATCAAAACGATGGTCGAGGGGTTTGCTTACTACCGCGGGAAAGGTCGGCAGTGATATGACGAAAAACTGTTCGCGGGGCTCCAGCAGTATTTACGATGTTAGAAGCTCTCTAACGCGCGCCAGTGTCGGCACGGAGTCGGAAACCCAAACACTAAAAGAAAGCGATAAACCGTATGCGCTACAAAATTCGGATAATAACACCCCACTGGCGGGTATAACTCTGCCGGGAGGGATAGAGATGCAAATCCAACTAAGCTTGGAAGGCCAGGCAAAAATCGAGGACATCCTCGAACAACTTCACATGCGCTACGATCTCGAGGACCTAACCCCTGAGCAACTGATCGAAGCACTGCTTGATTTGGCGAGCGACATGGTTGTTGCCGAAGAACCTGGGATGCCTCTTGGGCGGGACAGGCTTATCAGCTACTGCGGCAGCAGGATAACCCTCGGAGCAGCATAGTATCGGTGGCCAGGGGATTTTTGTTTTGGTGTGTCACAGGCGGAACAGCGTTCGCCTCGCTGCTGACTCACCTCGGTAACGTCGACAAGCTTTGCTGCGTCGTAGCCGACTACCTCTTCTGGTTACGCAACCCAATCGAGATATACCGAAACAACGTCGATGGTTTGCACGAGATTTGGCAGACGCTCGCCCGAATACCAAAAACGTTTTTCTAGTCGTTCCTAGTCGAAAAAGCAGTTTCTGGACTGCGGCTTACTCAGAACTCCGCTGAATATGTGCCGGCCCGAGTAGCAAGGTGGTTCTTGGCGAATGAAGAACAGATTAAGGTATCCTTGGCCCCGCTCCCTGGCGTACTGGCTCGATCAGAGGATCAGGACAAGTAGGAGTCTGCGCGACCACGTTAATAGTCAAAAACAAGACGAGATACATGCCTGCATAAGTAAGGATCGCAGCCCTCAGCATAAGTCTTACAAACTTCGGTCGATACTGCTTAGACCACTCGGCTATAAAAACCGGCAAGAAGATAAGAGTGAGCTTAGCCAACACGAACGTTCCAATGCCGTGCCGAAGGTAGAACGCCATAATAGGGTTGCCTTCCCGCGCGGTGTTCGTACGTAGCAAAAGCAGAGTTGACACAAGATCAACCCCGCATAGGGCTATAAGGACCATGCTCTCTCTAGTAAGCTTCACCGCATTTTCTCGAGGTCTGCCGCATGGAGATTGTTCCCTTTTTTTCGGCAGTTTTGACATGCGATCGCCTATTTCTGTGGAGGCCGCAAAAGTTTAGACGAAGCAGTTGGTAGGCAATAACGTTTATAGACTCAAGATTTTTCTATAGTGTGGTCGCGATGGGCGTGAGACGACTTCAAGAAAGATTGATCTCAGTAGATTTAAGGCAAATTCTCCAGAGAAACCGGTTTTGGTTAGGCTTCTTCGCAGTTGCCTTTGTCTGCTCAATCTTGATTGTTTTGGTTGGGCTAGCCACCAGTCCTGCTAAAAAGATCGACGCAAATAACGTCATAAGCCCGTGGGACTGGTCGGCGGCCCCGCCTCCGATCTTGAGTCCTAATGAGGTTAAGGTGATCGGCAAGCCGCTGTATAAAGCTCATGATCGTCTAGCCTCGCGCGACAGGTCGGGAACCAACGATATCGACGGAGTCAGACGAACAAAGAATGGGGGCTAAGTCCTATACAAAGCACTTGCCCCACATATCTTTCTGCTGCAGCAATGCAAACCAGCCAGCTATTCAGGTATTTCTAGCACGGCGCTCTGAAAAACGTCCTTGTTAACCTTAACTTTTCGCTTACCTTCTGTTGCGTAGTCCTTGGCTGCAGCTATGTTGTCTCTTTGAAGGTTGATTCGGATGAGGCTTGCCCAAAACTTACCATCAGTGGGATCGTATTTAACAGCCGCGTTGCAAGCGTCCTCCGCCTCTTGCAGTTTACCCTGTTCGAAGTAGCTTTTAGCGAGTCTATATTGCTCCTGAGCCAAAGCCTGTCTGCTTGTGGAAGAGCTAGAAGCCGGTGTTTGGGGCGCAGATTGCGAGGACCTAGCCGCGCCGGATGGATTTTCGGCTTTGACAGCTACAGGAACCGTTACGATCTTGGTTGTCGGTACAGTACTGGGTTGCGGAGCATCGGTTTGGGCTTCAGCCTCAGTCCTCTGCTTTATAGCGAGGCGTACCACACGTCGTTTGTCTTCCAGGACACTTACCGACTTCGCCGCTGGCTTGTAGCCGTCACACACGGCCTTGACTGTATATGCTCCTGGTTTGACTGTTTCCGTAAAGTTGCCGTTTGCGTCCGGTATGCTTTCACAGACCATCATACGGCTAGCGTTGTCTATGATCTGGACTGTGGATTCCGGCACCGGCTTGCCAGTCGCGAAATCCGTCACTGTACCCGATATAGTACCACTAGCAACCCGCACAAACGGGTTCGGCACTACGTTTAGGCCCACAAGAATTGCTGCAATAGTCAATACCGCGGCTATCAGTTCGGCCACGGATACCCAAGGTCCCACATCCGGTATGCCTTTGAATATGCGCCTTAGAAACAACTCTATAACCTCACACCCTGCGGCCGATACATAACACCAACGCACCGATAACTTGCGAAGCTGCGCTCAGACGATCGACCACTAGAACGCCTTCGTTGGATCTACTACGAATATAACCTTCTTTGTGGCAAGGAATGATGGCTTCGATACTTGATCACACTCCTTTAGTTTTGCGACGTCCTCGTCCGAGAGCACCACATCGCACATCCGACTTCCACCTGCACGACCGATAGCCTTCAGTATCAGAGGATTCGATCCGGCTCGCGGAGATTTCTTAGCATCAGCCAAGCTGCGTGCATAGGCAACGGTACCGTGATCTTGAATCTCGTCAGGATCCATCTTGAATGTGCCCCACACTTCGTCACCGTTCTTCGCGCGAATCTTGGGAGCCATAGCACGCATCACGTTGTATCCGAGAGTGTCTATGATCACCGAAGTATGAGGTTCCGCCTTCACTGACGGCTGAGAAACAGCAGCGTAGGTGATTGGTGTTTCTTTAACAGGCTCCGACTCTTTCGACGGCTCAGGTTCTTTGGACTCCTCAACTGATGACGGCTCAGGTTCGGTCGCTTCAGACGGTTCGGTTGAAGTCGAATCCGATTCTTCGACTTCAGTCGGCATCGACATTCTCTGAGGCTCGACAACCTTCGGCGCCTGCCCTTTTATTTCGAGTTTCACCGGATCCGGTTCGGGATCAGTCAATTCAATTTCGGAGAGCTTGGCCAACAGCGCCTGCCCGGGGGTATCCTTGCCGTAGATACGAGTGCCTACAGTTACCTTGACTATAGTTTCGCCTTCTTCCTTGCGCTGGACGGTACGGACCACGTTCACATTCTTCACGTAGCCCTCGATCGTCTGTCTTAGGGAAACGTCCTGGGCCATAAAATCCTTTCCGGTAGCGCTGTAGGAAATCGACGTGCCCTCGATGAGCATAAGCAAGTTTGCAATGGCGGCCATCTTTGCATATTCCTTGGCCTTCAGAAAAGCGCGAGCTCTATTCGGCTCCTGACTTGCTGGCGGCATCGCACCTTCGCCGGAGGCATACATCATTTCTGCGCCCCAGTCGATCTGTCCGCCCTTGACGTTTTCCACTAGCGGGGAAAAATTGATAGGCGCGCTACTCTTTGACTTCTGCGCAACGCAAGGCACGGCAACCGCGACAAGGACAACCACAACACCCACAGCCAAAATCAACCTTATGGCGTACCTCATTTAAAACCATCCTCTCTTTCAGAGATAATTGTGGCAAATCCGGGTGCTAACATGAGTAGAACGACTAAACCGCACCCAGGCCGGTCACAGGCATTATAGCTTGGCTGACTGCCAAGGTCAACTTTGCGCCACAATTTCTAGCGCCTCCCCCACGCTAATCTTTGCCGAATCGCCTAGCGTAACGACCAACCTATCCCCATTCTTCTCGAACAAAGGGGCCAAATCTTTTGCGCCTATGCTGGCGCGCACGGACCTGCAAACGTAGTCCGACGGCACGTCGAGCTCTATCTTTTGAAGTTCAACCTCGCCCCAGGAGACGCTTATCTTGGCGGAAAAACAGCCCTCGACAAGGCGCTGACTGTAGATACCCCAACACGAACCGGTTGAGTAAAATGATCGGAAGTCGGCGGCGTTGACTTTGGGCCCGAACGCAATTAGCCTATCTGGTGCGCTGTAATGGAAGCCGGTGAGAGCCAGAATCACCGACCAGCTCGCCATGGCACGTGCGTAGTGATGCCCGCACTCGAACTCGTTCCAAGGGTTGCGGGAGACACCATCGTGGCGATCTCGGATGCCTTTGACAATCGCTAGCCCCTCGTCTAGGAATCCTTCATAAATCAGGTGAGCTGCCACCTGATACTCGATTCCGGTCCACACCTCGTCAGCGTAACTAAACGGAAACCTTGGCCGGCCACCGTTAGGCCAGGTGCATAGCAGTAGGCCCGCCTCGTTGTTCAGTGCGTATGTTCTCTGCACGCTCTCGTGCGTGGAGAGGTCAGGGCGCCAGTTGTACCTGAAGATTGCCTCCAACGCCGAGCGGACCTCATTCGGCGGCAGTACGTGTCCTAGCCGAACAACTTCGCAGAACCACTGACCTAAAAGCTGATCCGACAGGCAACCCTGACCGTACTGATGCCTGGGTGCCGTTTCCACATCGCAATCCTGCACGAAAAACTCACCGTTGAAAAGCTTTTCCGAATGTTTCTGGAACCCGCTCTGGAAAAGCTCGGCGCAGTACGCGGAGAACTCCTGATCGTCAAGAATCGCTGCTATTTTCTCCATCGCCTTGAGCGCGCCCAGATAAAGCGTGCCCATCATAGTGTTCGCTCCGACGAACTCGATGTCATAGGTGTTGTGTTGGACACCTTCCATAACGCCATCTCGATCCTTGTCCCACTCCGTCCAGACATATTCCATCGACCGTTTTGCGCCCGGGTAAAGATTCCTGAGGAAGTCCAGATCCCCAGACATCAGATATTCCCTATACAGCTTAAGGATGCAGCCCATCTGTCCATCGGCGGCGGCGTGGAATTTATGAAGCGTCCTGCCCAGCGGCACGTGGGGACGGAAGGCCATCTTGCCGCTTGGTTCGACATTCGTCGTGAAGTCAGTAAGCCGCATCGTGCGCTCGAGGGGGGGGAACAAGAATGCAACCGCCTGCTCGTAGTTCCAAACGTGAGTGCAATTCATCGGACAGCACCCTGCGACGTCGTTGCAGCCTTCGAACCCGTAGAACCGGTCATCATCCAACCACACGCACGTGGTCGTGCGCATAATCGACATATTCGCACCGGCAGCATCGAGAGCGACCGCCGGCAGTGTGCTTTTGTACAAGGCATCACGGAACTCGGAGGTTTCTTTTTCCAATCTACCGAGGTTTGCAACTACATACGAAGCCACATCCCAAGCGTCGTTCCACAAATCGGCATAACGGTTCCTAAGTCTAGCACCTCTTACTTCCTCCTCCCTATTCCAGTAGTTTTCTCGGTTCGGGAAGTACCAGGTAAATATGAACGGCAGCTCCACCGTCTCTCCAGGCGCAAGCGAAACCTTCAACCCAAGACTGGCCACATCTGCCGTGTTGTCGGGACTCGGATCGTGAACACCGTTGTCAGTAAGATCACCATCTGCCCGGAAGTCATCCCAGAACGCCTGAGCGTCATCCCACCACCCGCTCCGCGTCCAAGCTTCGAGGTAGGTTACGTTCTTGTGGGTTGTGACAAGAGCACACGAGCCGAACTTCACATCCTCCACAGGGTGTTTCGACTGGGTCATCCTGATGCCGCGAAACGCTCCTTCATCAACAAAGTCGTTTTTCTGTCCTCCAAACGCGTCGCCCCTGCGGCCAGGGGTGTAGGTTCCATCAAAGCCACACGGGTTCATCATAGACCAGCAAACCGTCGCATCCACGCGTTCTGAAACAATATTGGTGAGTCTGTATTTGAGGATAGCGACGGGGATTGCTGAGTCTTTCTCGTTGAGCGGGACAAAAGGGTTGAAAGCCTCCAACTCAATTCGCACCGGCAGACTCGAATCTTTGAATATGATCCACGCGAACGGATACTCTCCTTTGAACGTGGCCTTTTCGAGTCTTGGCAGTCCGCACACCTGATCAGGCGGCATCCCAGACCCAACAGCGAAAGGTGGAAGTAGTTTCGATTCGAGAACCCGGGCTAGGGTATTACCCGAAGCAGTCCTGGTGAATATCGCCGGAAATGTGTATGGCAGCACGCGTCCTTTTCCGGGGCGATTGAATATCTCCCAGTCCCGCAAGTTGCCTCGTCCACCAAGAGACACGTTTCCGGTTCCAATCCCACCTAATGGAAAAGCTATCTCCTTGAGCGAATCGCCAGTGAAACTTCTTTGTTCTCGATGGGCAAACAGGTCTTCGTCGGTGTACGGTGTCTGATTGGTCTCGGCCATTTTCTCCTCCGGATAGGGGGTTATTGATTGAAACAGGCGCAAACCGTGAGTCTACAGAGATTAGGCAGTCTTCAACGAGGCTGTTTTCCTGCAAACTGGATGACGCCATCGTCTTTTTTCGGGTGACACCTTCTTCTATGACGCCTCTCACCGTAAATTCGGCTAATCTTGGTCATTCTGAGAAACAAATTGTATCTCACCCCGATATCGGGATCCTTCTTTCGTTCATAAAGTAACGACGCTCAAAGGCTTTACTCGCTCGTTTAGTCATGCTGGTTAAACCTGTGCCGGTTTGAATCCTGCCGATGGAGCGGCGCGTGGCGCGACAATATTTCGCGGGGGATCGGTGTGCAATGCAGCGTAAAACCGTTTTACATCGGATTGGTTGGCGTACCTATCTCATCTTCTTGTACGGCCACTTCGCTGATAACACCAATCACGCCACTGAGGTTGAGAACCATATTTTGAAGTCGGGTGAGGTCATTATAGGTGCGCACGGAGCCTTTCAGTAGCACGATTTGGTTCGTAGACTCGATCTCAAGGTCGTCGACTTCGACCTCTCGCTGATTGGCAAGCCTGTCGTAAACCTCTTCCTCAATCTCCTCGTCCGTGAACTCACCGGGGAACTGGTCTGTAGTTGGGATGCCTGGCCCGGGCATCTCGTAGCCTCCGCCAAGTGAGTACTTAGTATCACCCATGCTAACTTCAATCAACCCGTAGCCTAGATGGGTATCCACTCCTTCGCAGTTGGCTGCTCTTTCGGGCGAAGGCGGCACGACTTCGATTTCGTTTCGTACCTCGATGATTCCGTCAACCGCACGCGCCAAATTTTCGGCAACGCGCTTCTGCTCCTCGCTCTCAACCTCGCCCCTGAGTATTGCAACGCCGTCCTGGACCTCGGTTTCGACCTCCATTAGGCCCACCGTGCGATCGGCTATGATGTTGGCTTTTATCTGAAGGGCTTTAAGCTTGTCGATGACTGCCATAACTTATCAACGTAACCGCAATAATCGGTATTTTTCTCTTTGTATACCCGGCAGTCAACATTATGCAAACGAGGCTCAGAAAAGTTGCCTTAAGGCAATTGCAATTCAACCAAGTGGGTCGTACAAGCCTCCTAGAATAACCGAAGCCTAAGTCTTCTTTGTTTACTCGATACGGTATCTTCGCTCTTTGCCGTCCGTTTTGACAAGAAACACCCAGCCAAACGTTCCGTCTTCCTTCGCGAATACCTGATATCCGTCGCGCTCGCCCGTACGTGCATGGTCAACGAGGGTTTTGCTGCTGTCCTCGAGCACGTAAAGTCGTTGACAAACGTAATCTTTCGCCCCTTCGACAATGATTGGAATCACGTCAAATCCGCCTACTAGGGTGAACTCCGCGGCGCCGTTGTCGTCAAGCCTGATACGGGTTGGGAAGTCTTCGATCTTGGTTCCGACCTTGACGCCCGTAATGCGTGGCGCGTTCAAGCCGTAATCAAAAGCGGCCTTCCGGACTGGTAGCCAGTCTTGAGTGCCGCCGCCGTACGGCATGAAGAAAAAATCGGTTTCGATCCAGTCTCCTGCTTTGACTTCTCTTGCCTTTGTGACGGGTACAAGAATTAACACCGTGTCACCGTTTTTCTGTCCTATCACCGATACTCCCGGTCCGACAGGCTCGCCACCTAGTGTTCCCGTAAAACGCCTCACGACAAATGCGTTGGCACCCTTTTTGTCAGGATAGATAGTCGCGAAGCCGTTTTCAGTAGGCAGAGGTACACCAGCAATCGTAAAATCGTCGTTGAGCTTGATTGTAGCTACTGTAGGCTCTCCGGTAGGACCTCCGTAGGCGACGTGTGTGTAGCGCATTTGTTGCACCCAGCTTGCGATGTTCAAAAGTCGCAGGTTGCGCGCGAGATCGCCATCGCTAATTTTGATTGAATCAATAAAATCGACACGCATGCGCACGAAATTACGCAACTCGTCGCTTTGTGGCAGCTCGAAGACGTCGAGTCTTACCTTGACCTTGCCGTCGTCAGAAAGATAGTCAAAGCTCACATCGGCCCAATTGGGTCCGGTCGATCGGAAGGTTGTACCTACATATTCGATGTAGTGCCACTTGCCATGCTCATCGCGGTAGCGCAAGAAGCTGTGACCAGCAACGTTATCGTGTTGCGGTTGACTCTCCCACATCGGCTGGCTCATAGGTCGCAAGTCGGCAATCGCGACGCCATCAAGCCCGCCAAACATGAAAGGCACGTAACAAGTGGTCTCAGTCACCCCGGTGGACATATGATAGTAATCCATCCAAGCTCGCAAAGATGAAAACTGTTTGAGTGGATGAGATCCCCAATTCTGATAAAGATGTAGACTGGTCAATTCACAATGCTCCCCCGGTTCGAGGTACAGAGGGAAGATGGTCTCGGAAAACGGTGGGTCGCCAGGATCATAGAACGGTTCTTCATTCTCGCCCGCGAAATTCTTTGAAATCTGAACCATAATCGGCAGGGTCAAACCCGCTTTGTCAAGCAGCACTCCGCACTCTACATATCCCGGATTGGCGCGCGTCTCGTGAAGAACGTATATCTTGCGGGGTGAAGGTCCGTTCTGAATTGCGAACTTCGCGATCTCGTAGTGGTTCGGGTTTTCGTAATAATGGTAACTGAACCCACCTGCGTTATCGGTCTGGATAGTATAGCAGCCGCGCACCGGATCATATCCCCGTACTCTCCCGGCCGAAGCTGTGATATTTGTAGACAGGATGGGTTGTATCTCGCTTTCTAGGGCCTCGGAAACCTCACTAGATTCAAGAGGAAAAATCTCGAAGTAGGCCGACGGCTTGTCGCCCTCCTTCCAAGTAATAATTGCTCCGTCGTGAGCATCCGAACTGTATACCGAGTTCGCTGCTCGAACTAAGTTTTCAAGTCTTTCAAGTGCTATATCATCGATCCCCTTGGGCACCGGATACACCAGCGCGCAAGACGGAGCATCACCGGCACGCTTTATAATAACGAAATCGCAGATTCGTACACCGTCTCTCGAACCACGTTCGGCCGGACTCGCACAGCCTTCAGCGTCAAACTCGAAAATCATCGAAGCGTTTCGAACCACTATAGGACCGGTTACGTGCAAGATAACCCCGACATGAGTTTTCTCGGGATAGGAATAAAACACAACCTCAGCCTTGACGGGCGCAACTCGACCGGAAGAATCGGCAAGCTGTACGTCCAGCCAATGTGTTTCGATGTAATAAGGCCCCCGGCGATAGATGTTTATGCGGGAAGCTTGGGTTGCGCTCAGGCTGGTGTAACGAACTCCGTCACCGTCTACAAGTTCAAGATACGCCCCGTTCGCTGTGAGAACTTCGGCAAACCCTTTCATTCCTCGAACCGCAAGGCTGCGTATTCGTTGGCCGGAGCCGGACTTAAGGTCAGCGACAATACGATAGTTTTGGGCTTCAATCGTGAACGCCGTTCGAGCAGCATCGGTATATCTGGCCTCGATACGCGGACGTACCGATAACGGCTGGTGTCTGATATCGGTTTCCCACTCCCCGGCCAACCCGTTCGAACGAGAGCCCACAAGACCCAAGATGAAAACTGCTACGAGCAACAATAGCCTCATTTTTGGCGAATCTCCATATTCGATTTTAATGATCTGGTTAGCCGTATCAATGACCAGTCCTTCACAAATAATCAACCTGTTTAGATTAGATCGTATGCACTGCGGCTCATAAAAGTTGCGAGGTGTGCTTTCCCATAAGCATTCGCCTTTGTAGTATTGCGGACATGCAAACCTGAAGCGAGCATGTCGCCAAACTCAAAAGCTCCGGGTTTACGAGGCATTCCTACGCCATCCTCTTCACCATTACCCTGAGCGAAGCGAAGAATTCGTCTCTCTTTGGGATTAGAAGTTAGAAGCAAATTCTAAGGCACAAAACAGGCAGGCATTATGTGTCATTACTGAAACAATATGTTTATTTATCTGCATGTTGGCGGGTAAACTGACATCAGTGTGACATCAATATGCATACTTGTTTTTATCTGAGACCTAGCAAGCAAACACAAACATTAATTGTTCACATATACCATTAACACTGGGAGGACCGGGATGAAAAAGAATCGTCTCAAGACTACCATGCTCACAGTTTACCTGCTGTTTGCTTCGATTGCTTTTGCAAACGCAGTAGTTTTCGTCTCCACTACGGGCAACGATGCCAATAACGGACTCACCTGGGCAACCTCGAAACGCACAATCCAGGCCGGAGCCACATTAGCCGCTACTCAGCCGGACAAGACCGTGTGGGTGGCAAGAAGTACCGTAGTCGTTCCTCAATACCTCGAAAATGTGTCCTTGCCTGTCGGAGTGTTGGTCTACGGTGGGTTTGCCGGCACGGAAGATCCGCTCACGTTTGATCTCAAAACACGAAATTTCGTGGCCAATGAGACCGTAGTTCAACCCACTGCTCCGGCAAACCCCGCGAATCCCGCATTCACTCTACTTGGCGGAAACCGCGTGGACGGCTTCACCATTCGGAACGGGGCTGCTTTACAAGGAGCGGCCATAAACCATGCATCGGGCGGAAACGCTGTCGTAGCCAACTGTGTGATCAAGAACAACACTTCTTTCAGAGGTGCAGGCATATTTGCTCAGAACGGTAACCTGTCGGTTACGAAATGCACGTTCTCAGACAACACGGCGCAAGACACGGCCCTATTTGCGAATCCGGCAGGTGGCGGAATCTACGCTGAGAATTGCTCGCTCTCCGTTAGCCAGTCCACTTTTACCAACCAGATTGCAAAGGTCAGCGTTAACAACGCAACCTCCGCAAAAGGAGGCGCAATCTTCGCCAACGAGGGTTCAATTTGCTCTATTGAGAGGTGCACGTTCAATCGTTGTCAAGCCACAGGCGGGACGGTGGGGACGGTATACACTTGGGGCGGAGCAATCTATGTGAGC
>JAOAGX010000122.1 GCA_026415535.1 Armatimonadota bacterium
CGTGTAAACAGGAGATTCCTCAACACGCTCCGAAAGCAGTTCCTAATATGGCGTACGCTGCGAGCAAGCGAACGGGAGAGATATCTGGCGCAAGCTCGCGCTGGTGAGCCGGGTGAGCCGGGAGAGCCCGCACCGGCGCCGGTGTAGAGACACAGGATTGTTGGCCAGTGTTCGCGACGGTGAAGATGTTCTGTAATAATCCCGGGCGCTACACAGATCTGCGGCGGAAAAAGTAACTTGTAACTCCCAAGGGAGAGATTCTATTGGCCGAAAGTAGAGACATCGAACAAGCGCGAGAAGTTTTAGAGGAAGTTTCCGGCGACGACGTTAAGCACCAGCAGTTTGAGGATGGCTTGACGCTGCGAACTGTTATAGGTTCGCTTTTCATCGGGTTCATAATGATGCCGGGGGCGATGTATTTGGGCCTAGTTGCTGGGCAAGGGCTAGGTCCGGCAGCTGCGTGGGTCACGGTCGTGCTTTTCTCCGAGATCGCGCGGAGGTCTTTCCAACCTCTTAAGAGGCAGGAGCTTTACATGCTCCTGTATATCGCCGGCGGATTGGTAGGGGCGGCCAACAGCGGTTTCCACGCACTGATCTGGAATCAGTATCTTGTTCAGTGCCCACAGATCGGCGAACTTGCCAAAGAAATTCCTACGTGGGTTGCGCCGCGCGCAAACGACCCTGCCATTGTTCAACGGACGTTTCTGAGTATGTCCTGGCTTGTACCGATTGTCCTGATTGTGGTGAACGAGATCTTGGGCAGGATGATCTGGATAGGCGGCGGATATGCGGTTTTCCGAATCACCTCCGACCTCGAACGGCTTCCATTCCCGTTTGCTCCAATCGCGGCAGCAGGAGCAACTGCCCTGGCTGAGGCAGGAACCAAAGAAGAGTCCTGGCGTTGGCAGGTATTTTCAACGGGCACGGTCGTGGGCCTGCTGTTTGGGTTTATCTACGTCTTCATTCCCATAGTAACCGGTGTTATATTCGGCACCCCGGTTCAGTTGATACCTATCCCATTCATAGACTTTACTCAGAACACTGAAAACATACTGCCAGCCGCTTGGTCTGCCTTGTCAGGAGATATAGGCATAGTGTTGTGGGGGTTTGTTGTCCCATTCCCAATCATATTGGGTTCTTTCATTAGTTCGACTATATGCGGGATTGGACTGAACCCTATACTCTATCACATGGGCATGTTCCCAGACTGGAAGCACGGAACCCCATATCTGCAAACCCAGATGGCCACTTCAATTGATTTCTGGATGAGTGTGGGAATCGGAACGGCTTTGGGTATTGCGTTGATAGGTTTGGGAACCGTAACAGTTGGTGCGATCAAGTCGATGCGCGATTCGGAACGCCCTACGTTGAAGCGCACCGCACCACCAGGCAGGGGTGACTGGAACATCTGGCTTTCTATAGGCGTTTTCTTCTTCGCCGTAATTGTTCAGATTGGCATTACTCACTGGCTTGTGCCGGGGTTTCCTGTGTGGATACTACTTGCATACGGATTGGTTTATACACCACTCATATCCTATACTTCGGCAAGGTTGATCGGACTAACGGGCCGGGGAGTTGGTTTTCCTTACCTGAGAGAAGCGACGATCATCAAAAGCGGCTACCAAGGCTCCGATATCTGGTTTGCGGGTATCCCTATGATTGATGTCGGCGGCCAAGCACAGCACTTCCGCGAGATCGAACTTACCGGCACCAAGTTTACAAGCATCATAAAAGCCGAGCTTTTAAAACTGGCAGTTATCCTGCCTGCCAGCTTCGCTTTCTGGAGCTTTTTCTGGAAAACCAGTCCTATTCCGTCCGCGCAGTTTCCATTTGTTCAAAAGATGTGGCCTGTTCAAGCTACAATGGCCTCGATCTGGTGGACTGCAAACCGAAAAAGCATCACTGAAAACTGGCTGCTGTCAGCTCTTCGACCTCCTGTCATCATTGGAGCGGGCATCGGAACTCTCGCACTCTATGCTATCGCGAGTATGTTTAAGCTGCCGGTGATGTTCTTCTATGGCTTTATAAGCGGGATCGGCGGTCAACCGATGGATCAGATTCCCATGTTCGCTGGTGCGTTGCTCGGCAGGTACTATTTCCGCAAGCGTTTCGGGCCAGTGAAGTGGGCACAGTATGCGCCGGTGCTGATTGCCGGCTTCGGTTGCGGGACCGGGTTGACTGCCATGACCGGCATTGCCGTTGCACTTGTCACCAAGTCGGTGAACTATTTGCCGTTCTAGGGAGTTGTCAGTAGTCGGTGTACAGTTTTCAGTATTGGCTCTACAGGGACGGGCACGCAGGTGCTCCCGCTGTGCGTAGTACACTTAGCTTCGTGGATATATGAACACTACGGGTACTGACAACCGGTAACTGAAAACCGAGAAATACGAATGTCCGAAAAATGGGCCACGGCAGCGTGGCATGGAATATCGCTTAGAGTTCCAACCGACTGGAGTCTGGTTGGGGTAAGCGGGGACGAGAAAAAAGGTTATATGAGGGTGGACGGCCCTATTGCATCCGCGCTGGAGGTTAGATGGTCAACCGCCGGTGGCAGGCCGCCGAATTTGATGGCCAAGGGCCGTGAGTTTCTCTCGACACTCGAAAAAGGCGCACGGAAAAAGCCGTTCAAGTTCACGAGCAAGATTAAGCAGGAAGGTGACGCAGTTAGGTTTGAGTGGAAGGCTGACCGGATAGGACAAGGGCCACTTGCTTACTGTGCGCAGTGCGACCGGGTGCTTATTGCGCAGATGGTTTCGCCACGGGACGAAGATGTCTCCAAGATCGCGCGTGTAGTGCTGGATTCTATGCGGGATCATCGAAGCGATGGGTGGACAAGCTGGGCACTGTATGGACTGGAATTTGCGGTTCCAAAGGGCTACGCTATCGAAAAGCATTCGCTGATGTCGGGATACCTATCGCTTGCGTTCAAGAATCGTGGGAAACGGCTTATTGTCGAGCGATGGGGTTTGGCCGAAACGATGCTTGGCGGGGATAGCCTTGCTGATTGGTATCGCAAGGACATATTGCCAGATATCAAGGGCTTTCGGACTGAGATCATAGAGGATCGGATCGGCGAGCACCAAGGGCTTCGAGTCACAGGTACGGCAGCCGGAATCAAACAAACCCTGAAAACTGCAGCGGCGTCGCTGACGCTGCACCCAAACCCAACAAAGCTGACGGGTTACGCCTGGTGGTGCGAGGCGTCGAATAGACTTTTTAGCGTTCGGGCCACGCACTTGGACGGCGAAGAGGTGGCGGAGATAGTCCGCGACTTTATCAAGTGCCATAACTAACGCAGCATTATGCGAGGCCGCTGAGCATATGTCATTAAACAATGTTGCTGGATTTGCTTCAGTGAGCTTTACTAAAATGTAAGTTACTCAGGCTACTTTTTTAGATTGCTCAAGTTACTTGACGTTAGTCACTGAGTGTATGAGTCATAGCCGTAATAACATTAAGGTGCGCCAAGACGAATGAGTGCGCTAAGCGAAACGATATCCAAATACATCCCATTTGCGCCGAAAAAGCCGAAGATTGACCGGAAGCAGGCACTGGCCGTGGTGCCGGTGAGAAACCCGCTGATCGAGTGGGAGCGCAAGGGTAAAGAAATCCACCTGACTATTCCGGTGCGCAACGATCGCATTGCGAAGCTGGTGAAGCGGCTCGTCCGCAATTTGCCCGATAAGCGTCAGGTTGCGCTTGACGAGGTCGGCTCGCGAGTGTGGGAACTTTGCAACGGAGAACGCAACATCAACGAAATAGTGGAATCGGTCTCGAAGGATTACAAGTTGACTCGCCGAGAGGCGGAAGCATCGGTTACGATGTTTCTCCAAACACTGGCGAAGCGCAGCTACATTGGCCTTTTGTCTGCGGGAGGTAGCAACAGTGCCAAACGAAAGCGTTAAATCCGCCGTTGGGCGGCAGACCCAACTGCCGTTTAAGCGGGCGTTTGAGATCAGCCTGAAGAGTCTGCGAATCAGGTTCTGGCGTTCTATGATTACGGCAGGCGGTATATTCCTTGGAATTGCGTTTCTAACTGTAGTGTTGACCCAGTCGTTGATGCAATGGCCTGTCCCAGAAAAAGTCAGTGCCGGATACGTGCGGGTCGATGGACAGGTCAATGCTCCAGGTGATTTCGAGGCTTGGACGCCTGTCAGGGTAGAAGAGGGCCTGAAGGCAGGTATTCCAGAGGATGTGATAAAGCGGGTGGCCGATGAGAACGGCACGTTTCCTTTAAGGGTAATCGTCCAGGGGAAGATTGACGCCAGAAGGGCCGATGTTAACCTCAGACGGGTGGAACAAGAACGCAAGGGACTTTGGAAGATCAAAGATGCTCTGGCTTTCTACGTTAGTGCGGCAGCAGATGCCGACCTGAAGATTGCTGACGCGATCAAGTATGGTGTGCCAAAACGAGTGGCTCACAGCCTCGCCCTACTAAACGAGGCTCGCAAGGAGCTGGAAGCCGAACTTGCCAAGTCGCCCAACGGCAAGGAGACCAGGCGAGCAAGACAGCTCAGGGAAGAAATGGATTTTTATTTGATGGCTGCCATAGACAAGAACGTTAGGCTCAGCGAGGCTCCGGGAAAGGCTCGTAAGATGCCCAAGGATACGGATACGTTCAAAGGAAGTGACCTGGGAGACGTGGTGCGAGAGCAGCCGAACTGGATTAATCCTCTATACTCGGGGGCAGTACTGGACCAGGATATCAACGTTGAGGACGGAGTTAAGTGCGGTGTGCCGCGGGCGATTGCCAGGTACTTGGCTGGTGAGGGCAGGACCTTCAGGGCGGGACCTCTAAACGACGTGATCAAGGGCCACGATAGGTGGGTGCAAATCTGGCGACGCCGAGCGGAGCGCAATGCCATATTTAAGACCGTTCCTGACAACGCAATTGCCGTGTTGGCAAAGACCCATGCCAGGACTCTGAACGACATTCTTGCCGATGCCAAAAAAGTTGCCGAGGATGCCGATCTGACCAACGTAATGGTCGTAAACAAGGATCGTAAGATAAAAGCCGACTTTGCGCGGGACGGCAAAGCCGCCGGAGTGGTAAAGCTGCAAGACGGCGATAACGTTTACGTGCCCGATCGGAACAGCCGCTATCGGATGATTTGGTTGGTGGTAATGTCACTCCTGGTTTGTATGGTAGGGATTACTAACAGCATGTTGATGGCTGTCACCGAGCGCTACAAGGAGATAGGAACCATGAAATGTCTCGGGGCGCTGGACAAGTTCGTCGTAGAGTTGTTTATGCTGGAATCAGGGATGATGGGAATAGTGGCTTCTGTTCTCGGATGGCTGGTCGGATTTATTGTGATTGTCGTGCTCGCGGGAGCAACGAGGGGCTGGGACTTGGTGGCCAATATGGAGGCAATGGACATACTCAAGACGTTTGGTCAGGCCGTTGCAGTAGGACTCCTGCTGACGATTATTGCAACAATAGCGCCAGCCAAACGAGCTGCGGATATGCCGCCCGCGATGGCTTTGCGTTCGGAAATCTGACTCGTTCATCAGCTCTATTCTCAATAGGATAGCGGTGTATTTTAGGTATTCTGTCTCCTAGAAGGATATAGGGTAGGAAGTGAAGCTTGAGATTATACACTGAGGTGAAATCGGCATATGGCAACTGAAAAGAACGAAAAAAAAGAATACGTGGTGCGCACAAAGGACCTTTACAAAGAATTTGTTATGGGAGATACGGTCCTGCAAGCGCTCAAGGGCATTCAGCTTGACATTTACCGCGGTGAGTATATCTCAATTATGGGACCTTCCGGATCGGGCAAGTCCACGTTGTTCAACATGATCGGCGGCCTAGATAAGCCCACCTCCGGCACCGTTTTCATAAACGATGTTGATATGGCTCAGCTCGACGCTCAGGAACTGGCTTATCTTCGATGTCGTACGATCGGATATATATTCCAGAGCTTCAACCTGATACCGGTTATGACGGCACTGGAGAACGTGGTGTTGCCCACAATTTTCGCCGGAGTCCCGCAGGACGAGGGGATCGAGCGCGGAATTGAACTATTAAATATGGTCGGCTTGGGCGACCGACTACATCATAAGCCTACTGAGCTCTCCGGCGGTCAACAGCAACGAGTGGCATGTGCGAGAGCACTGGCCAACAATCCCGCCATTATACTTGCAGACGAACCGACGGGAAACCTTGACCTCAAGACGGGTAAGGAGATTATCGATCTTCTGAAGAGACTCAACAAGGAGCAGGGCGTTACGGTCATTTCCGCAACCCACGACCTCAAAATGATCGATATTTCGGATCGCATTGTCTGGATTCGAGACGGTCAGGTCGAGCGAATCGAAGACCGCGAGGACGTTGAGCTAAGAGTAGGTATGATGGAGCACGAGGAGGAGTAATCGTAAGAACACGGCTGATTTACAAATGTTCTTCGTCCGCGTTGACTCTCTCGATATTTACAGCACGTCCTGTTTGAGGATCGATGTCGATCACAACACCCTGGAGGAGCACCGACCCCTCCGCCACGGAGAACTTTCCGGTAATCTGTGTTAGAAACCTGGCGATTACCTCGCTTTTGTCCAGTCCTAGGACAGAGTCGTGAACCTGTCTCTTATACACATCTCCGAGCCCACGAGACC
>JAOAGX010000123.1 GCA_026415535.1 Armatimonadota bacterium
AGATGTGTATAAGAGACAGTAGAAGTAGTAAGGGTTGCCGCCGTTCCAGTCATGGTCATAGTTCATCTGGAACTTCATCACGGTGGCGTTCGTAACGTCGATTTCCGGGTAGCAGAAGTAGCTCCAGTTCGAACCTTCGTTGCCTATGATACAGTAGCCAACATCGCAGGCCAACGCAAAGTCCATCTGATTGGAGGGCATGTTCAGCGTAAAGTTATGCACTGTGTTCCAAGGTGTCCACGATGTGCCGTCCGTTGTGTGGCGCTCGTGAAGCATGTAGCCGTTGCCGCGAGTGTAGACGTAAAGTGTGTTGCCAATGGTTACGGCGACCGGAGCTGTTGTAGAGTATCCGCCGAGGTTTACCCAGGTGCTCCAACCTGTAGCGCCGTTTGCAGATCGAGAGTAGTATATCTCTTTTGTGTTGCGACCTCGCACGAATACATACATATAGCCGTTGAAGTAGGCCGCTGAAGGCGCCGTGTCAATGTCGCCGCCGATGTCGAGCCAAGTCGAGTAGTTTGAGCCGTCGGTTGTGCGGCTTACGAAGCAGTGATTGTTGGTTCCGCGCGCGAAAACGCTGATGTAGTAGGTGGAACCGGTGACCCCGGTAGCCGCAGCTGGGAAACTATAGGTGGTTCCGCCTGGTTTGTTGACCCAACTGCCCCAGTACGTTCCATCGGTTGTTCTATACCATATAGAGTTGTTTCGGCGAGCGTAGATATAGCAATTGTTGTTGAGTCGCGCACACGCACCGGCGCACGGTGTCCAGGCGTCGTCACCTGAGTAGGTTGCAAAGACCGGTGTCGAGAGCGTCAAAAGAAGAAAAACCAGAGGTGCGATCGTGGCAACCACGATCAGCATAGCAAAATACCTTCTCATCATTTCCCTCCTGTCCTTTTTGGCGTAATGTGTCGCAGCTATGTTCTTTTGGTTATTGCCAAATCGTTCTAGCTATATCAGTAAGTTGCCACCATCTCCTTTTTTATTCTGATTTCTACAGGCAATGTGGTGATTATGCCCGGATTCTATGTCAAGGCTGGGCTTGTTGTCAAGGGGTTTTTAGAAAGGGGCCGTTAATATGAAACATATCCCCAACGTTTTTAGTGATTCGGCGCTCCTTGACCGATTTGTAGTGGAGCGCTTTTGTGAAGCTTTTGTGGAAGCCAACTGTGAGCCTATCCCGTCGTTAGTGGGAAGTTGAGTAAGCTGGTGGTTCGACTCTGACCGGTTCTGGTAGAATCGGTTTGGAAACTCGTCAAGAAAGGAGACGAACCACCAATGCAGTTCGAATACGGACCCCTCGGGTCACGAACTGGCAGGACGGGTCGATGGTCATGAGGGGGGCCGCTTTCGGCTTCCTTGCAACCGAAAAGAACTTCAGGAGGGTGATGGGCTACAGAGACATGTGGATTCTCGCCGCCGCGCTTGGTCGCAACGTTGACCACGAAAGTCCGGCGGCGTAGAATAAACGAGCCACCGGCCAACTATCCACTATGGCTGGGACGAGCTCCGGCGCGATGGATGAATAATGTGATGTTGCAAAAAGCGTGGTAGGGAGAATGCGTCTAATCGACCTTACACACTCCGTATCTCGAAAGTCGCGGACAGGCAACATCCCGCCGGTTGCTGTACGGTCGGCTGATGCAATTCACCTCGTCCCGCTTGACAGGCTAGTGACGCTTGCAACTGTGATTGATCTCACGAGTCGCGTCCGCTCTGAGGAAATATCGCGCGAGGACTTGTCTCGCTTCGGACTGGCCGGTATAGCGGGTTGTATACTTCGCACCGGCTGGCTTGACAAGGTTTTGGTCGGGTGTGAGGAATACGCGCCTCCCCAGATTTCTGTGGGTGCCGCGGCATATTTGCTTGAGGCGGGGGTAAGAACAGTCGCCGCAGATTTTCCGATCACGGGCGTCGCGGCAGATCTGCTTTTGCACAACAATAGCGTATTAGTTCAATGTGTAAGCGGGTTGTCGGGTCTGAATAGGGAGGTCGTGCGTCTTATTGCCCTACCGATCAAATTCGATGACGCGGTGAGCGCCGAAGCGCGCGTCATAGCGATGGAGGACTAAAGTGAAACTCGTAAGCTACCACCGCAAAGACGGTGAGGAGCGAATCGGAATTTGGCGTGAGGATCTTGGAGGTCCTTACGACCTGGTCCGTGCAATTATGCTTTACAGCATCGCAATCGATGAGATGGTTCCGCCGATCGTAGACATGCTCGACTTGTTGCAAGCCGAGATGGTTGACGTTGAAACGCTAAGAGAGATCGAGGAATTTGTTAACCACACTGGATTGATAGAACAGCTCTCCGACGCCGACTACTTCAAGCTCATAGCTCCTATACCACGCCCTGGAGCAGTCTACGCACTTGGTCGCAACTATCCGGCGCACGCTCGGGAAAGCGGCGTGGATATTCCCGAGGAGCCGATAGTGTTTGCCAAAGCCCCGACTGCCGTGATTGGGCCAGACGAGGACGTGGTCTACAAGAAGTGGCTCACGCGTGTGGACCCCGAGGCAGAACTTGCCGTCGTTATCGGTAAGCAGGGGTCAAACATATCCGAGGAGGACGCGCCTTCATACATTGCCGGATACACTTGCCTTAACGACGTGACCGCTCGCGACATTCAAAGCAAGGACCTGGCCAACTCGCACCCGTGGTTCAGGAGCAAGAGCATTGAGACGTTTTGTCCGATGGGGCCGTGGATCGTGTTGACTGACGAAATTAGTTTACCGCTTGAGCTTGATGTGACCCTTCGCGTCAACGGCGAAATCCGCCAGAAAGATAACACTCGCAACATGACCTTCAGCGTGCCGTATCTTATTAGTTGGATCTCGCGTTATCATACATTGTATCCTGGCGACGTGATTTCGACTGGCACGCCTGAGGGTATGAAGCCTGTTTTCCCGGGTGATGTGATGGAGGTCGAGGTCGAAAAAGTGGGAGTGCTGAGAAACAGAGTGGTGGCGGAAAGTTGAGTCGGCCGACTGTCGCCGAGGTTGATCTATCGGCTATTAAAGACAACATAAGGGCTATTCGGGCGAGGGTCGGCCCGAAGGTTAAGATTATCCCGGCGGTTAAGGCCGATGCCTATGGTCACGGAGCCGTGGCTGTGAGTCTCGCGTGTCTAGATGCAGGCGCGGACATTCTAGGTGTGGCTTGTGTCGACGAGGCGATCGAACTTCGGAACGCCGGAATACAAGCTCTGATCCTAATTTTGGGCTGCAGCCTGATTTCGGATGCCGAAGCCGTTGTCGAGCACGACTTAATTGCCACATGTTGCGATGCCTCATTTGCGCGTGCGCTTTCGAGGTCGGCCGAAAAACGCGGCAAAACGGCGTGGGTTCACGTCAAGGTTGATACCGGGATGGGTCGGATCGGGGTGCGTCCTGAGGACGCGATTAACTTTGTGCATGAGGTTGCAGCTCTACCCAACCTGCGCGTTGATGGCATATTCACGCATTTCCCAAGCGCCGACGAGCCCGACCGTTCGTTCACGATGTCTCAGATCGCGACTTTCAAGAAAATTGTCTTCGGCCTCAACCACGATTTTCCAGAGCGTTCATCCTGGGCGGTTTCGTCCATCTCAACGGCTAAATCTCCGGCAGACCTGCGAATCATTGCCCATGCCTCTAACAGCGCCGGCATACTAGCCTATCCGGAAGCCGACTTCGACGCTGTGCGACCTGGGATCATGATCTACGGCTGCTATCCATCGGAGCATGTGCCGCGGTCGGTTTCTGTTCGCGAGGCCTTGACTCTTAAGACTCGGATAGTCTTTCTCAAGCAGTGTGAGCCTGGTACTTGCATCAGTTACGGTCGCACGCATGTTACCAGCCGGAGGTGTTTGATCGCTACGATTCCTGTTGGGTATGCGGATGGTTATTCTAGGCGGCTTTCGAATCTCGGCGAGGTTGCTGTAAAAGGCGTGCGCGTGCCAGTTGTGGGTCGTGTTTGTATGGACCAGACTATGATCGACGTGACCGATGTTCCGGGTGTGGCCTTGGGCGACGAGGTGGTACTATACGGCGGCGGATATGATTACTTGAGCGTCGCGCGGGTAGCCGAACTTATAGGGACGATACCGTACGAGGTATTTTGTTCCATAAGCTCGCGGGTGCCGAGGGTGTACGTCGATTCGCCGGAGTTGAGTGGCCGAACGCAAAGTATTCGGAGCACAGCGTAATTGCCGCTTTGCCGACGGATCTAGGTATCCCACCGTGTTCTATAAGTTTGGACCCGGGGTAGGTTCCTTACCAGACTAATATTTACGGCGATCGAGACGCTGCGTTCGGTTTGCTTAGTGGTCTGGAATTTTCGCCTGCTACGTTACGCCTATTTGCAAGGCTGTGGTTCACACAGCGCTCCGCAGAGATTCGCGAGTTTTGCAGCAAGAGGAATTCGCCCGAGCTTTGGCAAAGGTGTTTTTGATGTAATTCGCGCTTTGTTAGTCGAGTTGTTTCGATTGGGATTGAGAGAGGAGGACTCGAATGGCGCTCGTAGATGAGAAATTAGCTATAGACGGCGGCACGCCGGTCAAGACTACTAAGAACCCTCCAATGTACCCGGGCGGCCTTGAGATAGGCGAAGAGGAAAAGGCCGAAATACTAGAGGTTCTCGAACACAAGTATCTTTTCCGCTACTACGGCCCAGCGGATTTCCCATCCAAAGTTCGGCAGCTGGAGGTTGAGTTTGCGAAGCTTATCGGTATGGAATACGCACTTGCAGTGAACTCTTGTACCTCGGCCTTGATATGCTCGCTGGTGGCTGTAGGAGTAGGTCCGGGCGACGAAGTAATCGTGCCAGGCTATACTTTTTTTGCAAGCTGTGCTGCGATCGTGGCCGCTAAGGCGATTCCGGTCATTGCAGAGGTAGACGACTCGCTGACTCTCGACCCAGATGACTTCGAAAAGAAAATCACTCCACGCACCAAGGCTGTGATCCCGGTTCACATGCGTGGTGTGCCTTGTGATATGGACAGAATTATGGCCATCGCTCGGAAGCATGGGCTTAAAGTAGTCGAGGACGTTGCGCAGGCGTGCGGAGGCAGCTATAAAGGCAAGCGGCTCGGTTCATTTGGCGACTGCAACGCCTTCAGCCTCCAATATCACAAGATCATAACGGCTGGCGAAGGGGGAATGGTACTAACCAACGACCAGCTTCTTTATGACCGTGCGCAGGCCTATCACGATACTGCCGCATGCTGGAGGCCTGACCGGTTTGGCCTGCCCCGATATGAAGGCGAGGTGTTTCCAGGCGTCAACTTCCGCATGAGCGAGCTTCACGGGGCGGTCGCGTTGGCCCAGCTTCGAAAACTCGATGGTCTGCTCGCCAAAATGCGCGAGAAAAAGAAGCGGATCAAAGATCAAATTGCCGACATCCCCGGCATTACGTTCAGGCGACTTAACGACGAAGCTGGTGACACTGCCATTTGCCTAATCTTCTTCCTCAAGGACGGCGAGACTACCAAGCGGTTTGCTGAGGCGCTAAGGGCAGAAGGAGTCGAGGCCGGTTGCATTTACTCCGAAGGAGTGCCTGACTGGCATATCTATGCCCATTGGAAGATGATAATGGACAAGGTGACGGCCACTCCTGAAGGCTGTCCGTATACCTGCCATTATTACACCGAACGCGGCGGAAAGGCCGAGTACAGCCCAGATATGTGTCCGAGGACAATTGACTATCTGAGCCGGACGATCCATCTGGATATTCCGCCTCAGATGACCGACGAAGACTGTGACCTGACTGCAATAGCGATACGCAAAGTCGCAAAAGCTCTGCTTTAAGGCTTGTTCTAATGGGGTGCAATGCTTTGGTCGCGCCTTTGCAAGGGCGACGTCGAATCGCTGCACCCCAGAATTAGAACGGTACATACGCCGTCATTCGGTCTGTAACATATGCCGTCATTCTGAGCGCAGCGAAGAATCTTACTATGCGAGGGTATTCTTCGCTGCGCTCATGAACTACAAAGCCTAAACCAACTCGCACCACACGGCACTGATATGCCAAGAAACTCTTATTGCACAATCCAGGTTAGTGTCGCCGTTCTCGGCTCCGGTAGTTGGGGGACGGCTCTGTCGGTTCTGCTTGCGAAGAAGGGTTGCCGGGTTAATTTGTGGGGTATTCCAGAAGAGGCTGAGTCAATCGCGCGCTACCGGGAAAACAGGCGATATCTGCCGGGAGTTAAGCTGCCCGAAGCTGTCCGTCCGACATCTGACATGGACGAGGCTTTGGCGAACAGTGAGGCGGTCATTCTGGCTATTCCTAGCACAGGTGTTCGAGAAGTGGCAAGACTTCTCAAGGGCAAGCTCTCGCCCGATATTCTGCTCGTCAACGCTGGCAAAGGGCTCGAAAGCGAAACGGGCCTTCGCGGTTCACAGGTGATATCCGAGGAACTGGGCTGCGAAATTGGCCGTGGCTGTGTGGCACTCTCGGGTCCGAACTTGGCGGTCGAGCTTGCAAACGATGTGCCGACAGCCACTGTAGTAGCCTGTTCCGACTCAGATCGAGCTGCCGCCGCACAGGAGCTGTTCTGGGCACCGAATCTAAGGGTGTATAGCTGTCTCTTATACACA
>JAOAGX010000124.1 GCA_026415535.1 Armatimonadota bacterium
TGTTGTAGCACTGAGATCTTCAATCAACGCAGTGTCCGACCAGACAGGAGTGATTGCCGTTCACACAACGGACGGTGTCATCGATTTCGTCACAAAAGAATATGGTTCAGCAGCCCGAATCGCCATCACTAGCGGTGGTGACATCCTCGATGGCGTAATATCGGACGCGGCGATCGGCGGCGATGCAGCCGCACGTGTCCAAGCAGGTGGACAGGACATAACTGACGCGCTATGGACCTCCGGCAGCGGACTAATCCTGAAAGACTCACTGGGTAACCAGATTGTCCTGACTGAATCAGCCGGCTCAGCTACAGGGAATCTTGGTGCGCAGTTCCAGGTGGAAGTCGGCACTCTTATATTCCAAGTTGGAGCCTACGCTGGACAAATCAGGGAGCTTAACCTGCCCTCGGTCTACGCACACGAGCTGGGCACGGATGCAGTGGCAGGAGAGAACGTCTCCACAATCAACCTGCTAACCGCAGAAGGCGCGCAGAACGCGATCCTTATCTGTGACGCTGCCATAAGACAAATATCCACCATCAGGGCCACCCTAGGCGCCACACAGAAGAATGTGTTCGAGTCAAGTATTACCTCACTGAGTGTAGCCAAGGAGAACATTGCGGCATCTGAGTCTACAATAAGAGATACAGACATGGCCGCAGAAGTTGTGAACATGGTGCGAAACCAGATCTTGCAGCAGGCCAGCGTCGCCATGCTCGCTCAGGCCAACCTGACTCCTCAAACCCTGCTCAAGCTCCTCCAATAGGCCGACAGGTAATGAGTGAGGGGAGGGCGCAGGCTCGACAGAGCCTCGCCCTTCCGCTCATTTGATTCGGCAGAAGTTTCACATTCCTGACCTAGCATAAAAAGTTAAATTTTTAGTATCATCCAGGCTCCTGGTAATGGAAAAAGGCTCATTGGAAGACCCAGCGTTGACATGGTATTGCGCCGACAGGTTTCTGGGCGACAACGCCTAAAGCGTCGTCGAGTAGAGGTCGATACGTAATGAGGAAACCTCCCTAGAAACACTTCAGGCGACCTGAAACGCTTGGGCGAGCGCTACGAAGGGATTCGAAGCACGGATTTTCAGGGAGGAATCGCAATGAGTCTAAGAATCAACCTCAACACGGCTGCCCTGACAGCTCATAGAGCGCTGTCGGGCACGGACTCCGCGCTGGGCAAGTCAATCGAGAGACTGTCCTCGGGATTCCGCATCAACTCAGCCGGCGACGATCCGGCGGGATTGGTTATCTCCGAGAAATTGCGCGCGCAAGTGAGCGGACTCGGACAGGCCATTAAGAACGCCGGAGACGCCGTCAACGTCGTGAAGACCGCAGAAGGAGCTCTTAACGAAGTCAACAGGCTCCTGCGCTCGATGAGAGACCTGGCCATTCACGCAGCCAACACTGGCGCGAACGACGCGGCTGCCGTAGCGGCTGACCAGGCCCAGATCACCAATGCCATCGCATCACTCAACAAGATCGCCAGCGAGACTATGTTCGGCAACAGAAAGTTGCTAGATGGCTCCGCAGGTATCAAAGCCTATGTGATCGGCAATAAGGTTATATCAGCCGACTTCTCTTACGCTACTGGTCTGAGTGATGGCGACCAAATTACTGTCAATGTCACAACGGCGGCAACGAAGGCGAAGTTGTACTCAAAAGACTTCGGGGAAGAGACTGATACCGTCGGAAAAGCCGGAACGTTCTACATCAACGGAGTAGCCGTATCCTACGTCACGGCTGACACGGTCGCAACGCTGAGAACAGCGATAAACGCAGTGTCTGACCAGACGGGTGTCGTCGCAGTTCACACCACGGACGGTATTATCGACTTCGTCACGAAGGAATACGGCACCACGGCTCAAGTAGCTATTACTAGCGGCGGAGATATCCTCGACAGCAAAATCTCGGACGCGGCAATTGGTACCAATGCCGCTGCACAAGTTAGGGTAGGCGCTACGAACGTCTCTGACGCGCTATGGACCTCCGGCACCGGCCTGGTCCTCAAAGACTCTCTCGGAAACCAGATTGTGTTGACCGAAGCAGGCGGTAGCGCAACCGGTAACCACGGTGCGCAGTTCCAAGTAGAAGTCGGCACGCTCCAATTCCAGGTAGGCGCGTACTCTGGCCAAACCAGGGAGCTGAATATACCTGATATTCATGCTCAGTACTTGGGCACGGCCGCTCATTCCGGAAAATCGGTGGCGACAATTGACGTGACAACTTCGACGGGCGCACAGAACGCAATCGATATTCTGGATGAGGCCATTTCCACCATATCCACTATCAGAGCGAACCTGGGTGCCACTCAGAAGAACGTCCTTGAGTCAAGCATAAACAGCTTGACCATTGCCAAGGAAAACATCGCAGCGTCCGAGTCCACGATTAGAGACACGGATATGGCTGCGGAGGTCGTCGAGTTCACGAGGTACCAGATACTTCAGCAGGCAGGCGTGGCTATGCTTGCACAGGCCAACTTGGCTCCGCAGGCGCTGCTCTCGCTGCTGAGGTAAGTTGACATCAATCAACGCTGATCCCAGTGGGGCGGGATTTGAAATCCCGCCCCAGAAAACAAAGCCTGTTAAAAATCATGAGGTTGGTTAATGTGCCCGCGAACCTAAGTCTTATAGGTAAACTTCGTCGCTCACAAAAGCTGGGGTATTCGTGGGAAAACCTCTTGGTCCGAAGTCCGAGGCTTGCAGCCTCGGACTTCGGAGTCGAACGTGAAAACGGTTATGTATTGCGAGAGATTCTTCGCTTCGCTCAGAATGACGAATCAGGCTCAGAATAAAGTGGCAGGATAAAAATACGAATTAGGGCCAGAACAAATAAGTCAGGGGCAGAATAAAAAGACGATTCAGGATCAGAATAACAAGTTAGGGCCGGGAACAGCAAGCCATAGTTAGACTGAGGATTCAGAGCTAGTAAGGTCGTATCCTAGCTAGGCCCAGAAAAGAATCCACGTTCACAAGATTGAACGGACGCAAATCGGAGGCCCAAAATGCCTGGGACAATGTCGGTCAGCGGACTGATATCCGGACTCAGCACCGATGAAATCATCTCTAAGATCATGGAATATGCCCGGCGGCCTCAGACCAGACTGCAACAACAAAAAGCCGAAAGCCAACTGAGGCTTGCCGCGTGGCAGGATATCAACACTCGCGTGCTGGCATTAAAGGCCAAGTCGGAATCTATCGCCGATCTAGTCGACTTCCAGGCAATGACCGCTACATCGAGTAATTCGAGCATTGTAACCGCCACGGCCTCCACCAGCGCCGCGCCGGGCGTATATTACATCAGAGTAGTCTCAAAAGCTCAATGTCACCAGGTATCATCTCAGGCGGGGGCCTATACCAGCGTAAACGATCCGGTTGGAACTGGTACGGTTCGTATTGATCTCGCCAACGGAACAAACTTCAGCGTGACACTTGATTCCAGCAACAACACTCTTGCTGGGCTGCGTGACGCCATCAACAAAGCCAACAAAGGTGTTACCGCAACCATAGTCAATGCCGGGACAACATCCGCACCTGACTATCGTCTCCTGATCACCAGTTCTGCCGCAGGCTCGGATAATCGAATAACTTTGATAGACACAAGCGGGCTCTCTGGCGGCGTGAAACCTGAATTCGACCTCGATAACCCAGTTCAAGCACCGGCACCCGCCGTCGTCGAGATTGGCGAAGGCGCGGGCAAGATCACTGTTACTAAGAGTACCAATACGATAACCGACCTGATTCCGGGAGTTACTCTGAACCTGTTAAACGCAGACCCGTCGAATACCGTTCGAATAGAGATCACGCGTAATACATCCCAGATTCGACAGGCAATTGAAGCTTTTGTCCAGCAATACAACGACTTGTCTGACGCCATCGGCGACCAGTTCGAATACGACACCCAAACCGGTCAAACTCTACCCCTGTTTAGTGATTTTCGGCTTCAGACAGTGCATTCCGACATCGTAAGCGCCATAACGAGTCAGGTCAGTGGTCTAACGTCGAGTATGAAAGCTCTTGCCAATCTGGGAATCACGCAGGATACCACTGGCCGCCTGGTCATCAACAGTTCAGTTCTTGACACCGCATTGGAAAACAACATGCCACAGGTAGCCAGGGTCTTTGGAGCTGGAATCGACTCGACAAGCTCGTATGTAAGCTTTCTTGCCTCAACCGCCGAAACGAAACCTTCCGGCGCAGTCGGATACGAGGTCACAATAACCCAGGCCGCGCGGCGCGCACAGGTCACTGCCGGAACCGCGATGACCGGCGTGATCCGAGAAGGCGGAGAAAGCCTGAGAATCAACGGTAAGTTGATCACTCTCGATGCCGGAATGGACATAGATCAGGTGATCGCAAGAATCAACTCCTATTCATCCGAGACTAACGTGATAGCGCTCAAAACCGGCGCGGGTGGAACTGGAACGGGAAATTATCTGACGTTCAGGCGAGTCCAATACGGTAGTTCGTACGATGTAAGCGTCGTCAGCAATCTATCGTGCACTTTGGAAGGCACGACGGGAATTGGGAACAAAACAGTTACCTCGGCCAACCCCGAAGGCGAAACCGGGTCGGGCCAAGGTATGGTCGGCCTGGATGTGGCAGGCACAATCAACGGCGCACAAGCCACGGGTAACGGTCAGATACTCTCTCTCAGATCAGCTCCCGATGGCAACGGCGCGAAAGGCCTTTCGTTGCTAATAACGGCTTCCGAACCGCTCAGCGGCGTTAAGGTAGTATTCACAAAAGGTGTGGGAGCAACGCTCAGAGACCTGCTGTCTACCTTGACCTCCACCACCGGGGCGATCACTCAAGCGCAAGACTCTATTACAAACGAGATCACACAGCTCGACTCGGAAATAGCGCAGTGGAATGTCCGCCTAAACGATCAGGAAGCACGCCTGTACGCCCAGTTTAACGCTCTGGAGTCACAACTGGCCAAACTGCGTCAGCAGAGTGATTATCTGTCCGCTCAGCTGTCCGCAATGAACAAGTCTAAGTAGTCGATCATCGAACTAATAAACGCCCGGGGGCTCGGGATGACACTAGACGGTTACATTCAGTATCAACAGAATCAGCTTATGACGGCATCTCCCGCCAAGTTGCTCATTGCCGCCTACGATGGTGCAATCAGATTCTGCCGCGTTGCGTTGGAAAAGATGCGTGAGGGCAGATTCGACGAGCAAAGCCTCAACATCAACAAAGCGCTCGCGATAATTTGCGAACTGTTGTCCACACTGCGCGAGGATGTTGAGCCTACATTGGTTGGGAGGCTCAAGATGTTGTATACGTACGTCATCGAGCGACTCGCCTATGCCAACTTGAACCAGGATGGCCCTGCCCTAGAAGAAGCCATACGCATACTCGGCCAGCTAAGGGAAACCTGGTCCGAAGCAGACCAGATTATCCAGCGCGAAAACCAACGGGAGGAAGCAGCGTGAGCTTTAACGCCGAGCAATCCATCCATGAAGCCCGAAAAGCAGCTCTTCAACGCCTGCTTTCCACCACAATGGAAATGAAAGCCGCGCTGGAAGCCGACGAAGATATTGAAGAGCTACTCGAACGACGCGAGGAAGATTGCCGGCGGTTCGTTGCCCTCAGCTGTGATCCACATATGTCGCTATCCACCGATGGAGAACAGGCGGAAATGTCAGCCCCACCACTTGATCACGCATGCCAAGAACTCGTGGAACAAATATTTGCTTGTCAATCCGAGTGTGAATCGATAATGACATCACGCCTCGAATCCTTGGCATCGGCCATTCGTGAATCCGTGCGGAAGCGAAATCTCGTCTCAGCTTACGGAACATCCGCAGCCGGCGACGCCCCCGTCTTTCTTGACAGACAGCAATGATCCGACTTATAACTGCGAACAGGGAACTGAGGGTTTTGAATTCCCAAGTATGCTTCGTCCTGTGCCTACTTGCAACCTTTGTTTTGTCTGCGCGAGTAGCGCCTTTTACAGAAAACTCGTATAACCGGGCTATGATACGAGTACGAACGTTGTCGAACTCACCGAACGTGCGGCTAATCCCGTTCGGCAAATCCTACAATGGCCGTGTAATTCCGGCATTCGTAATCTCTGACTTCGCAACAAGGTCGGACCAAAAAGCCCGAGTGCTTCTGCTTGCCGGACAGCATGGCGACGAGCCCAGTCCAGTATGGTCAGTGTTGTCGTTGTGCGGCAAACTAGCCTCAGGATCGAATCCGGACTTGCTCAAAAAGTGCGTGCTGATCGTAACACCCATAGCTAACCCGGATGGGTTTGCGTCCCGCTCGCGCCTAAACGGTCAGGGACGAGATATCAACCGCGACTGGGCAATCTTGAAAACACCGGAGGCGCAGTTCGTACACCAAATCATAAAGACCTGGCGGCCTCACTTGATGATCGACACGCACGAGTGGACTAGGTCCACACTCACATCAGGGAACGAAATTGAATGTCCTCCTACAGCTACCAGGACACAATGGGCAGCGATGATGTCGGTTGCAAGAAGGGTGGAAAGCCGATCAGCGTTGGCGGCAGTCCAATGCAATCCGAAAGGCAACACCAG
>JAOAGX010000125.1 GCA_026415535.1 Armatimonadota bacterium
CAGTTGAAATAGGTGTCGACACGACATGGGCAGGTATCTACTCTATTGTGTCGGCGTTGACAATGACTGTGGCTTACTTTTACTGGGGCCCATACACCGATCGCAAGCGTCCAGAGCAGTTGGTAGCAATCCAGGCGCTCTGTTTTGTGCTGGTGCCAATTACTTATTGTTTTGCAACTCGTCCGTGGATGTTGCTTCCTGCGACGTTGGTAGGCGGAATAATCGGCGCAGGAGTTGAGCTCTCGTATTTTACCGGCGTCCTGCACTTTGCGCCCCAGGATAGAATCACTAGTTACCAAGCGCTTTTTCTGAGCTTGATGGGATTGCGAGGAGTTGCAGGACCCTTTATCGGAGCTGCTTTGCAGCAATCAGGTGTGCTTTCGGCAAAGTCTATATTTGTATTAAGCGCAGCTATTATTGTCGTAAGCGCCATTATTCAGGCAATGGGAATGCGGAAATGCGCTGGTAAAGAAAGATTGTTGCAATGAAAGCCTATCCAGCGCCTTCGGTAGTTCTAGATTACCCAAGTAAGCCGGGAAATCGCCAGAAAACGAGTTTGTTGTAACAAACTAGGAAAAGTTTACTACCTTGACCGTTTCGCGCAGCGTGTGTTAGCATATATTTACACAACCGGTAATGCACAGGCGATGAAGAGGACAAGTAGGCGCCGGAGCGGTTGACCACAGAGACCCTGCTCTTGGCTGAAAGGTGGGGGTACTACCGGCGTCGAAGCTCACCTCGGAGCTGGCGGGAGAAAGGAAGTCGAAGGTCTCGAAACGAGCGTAGAAGGTCAAACCTATAATGTCTTCAATACGGACAGCCGTTCGAAGTTGGACTTTGTATACTTTTGACTTCTGAGTAGATCCGCCCGGGGTGCGCCCGTTACAGCGTTCTTGAGGGCTCACTATTGCTCTATTCGTGCGCAAACTTATGGTGGAAGTTACGTGCAAGGGCAAAGGGGGCCGAACCAGGGTGGTACCACGAGCATGCACAGCCTCTCGTCCCTATGGGTGAGAGGCATTCTTGTTAACAGAAGGGAATGGCACGAGCGTCTGGGTGTCTATTGGTTCATTTTGAGGTGCATTGTTCAATACGCCCAAAGTATCGCTCTTTTGAGTTTGTCATGCTGAGCGCAGCTAATAATCTCGTCCGCACAAGTCGTCTGGCCCATGACTTGCATTCATACTGCGAATAGTGCGACTAGGAGGCCTGTTTTCGACGGGAGGATATGTCGTGAAGAGTGACGTGCTAAGAACCGGGCTTGAACGAGCAGCGCCTCGCGCGTTGTTCAAAGCGATGGGCTACACCGACGAGGAAATGTTCCGGCCTCTGGTTGGAATCGCCAACTCGTGGAGTGAGGTTGTACCCGGCCATGTGCATCTTGACAAGATTGCTGAGGCAGTTAAGGCCGGAGTTCGAATGTGTGGCGGGACGCCGATGGAGTTCGGTGTGATTGGGGTGTGTGATGGCCTTGCGATGGGACATGAGGGCATGCGCTATTCGCTGGTTACGCGCGAACTGATAGCAGATTCCATTGAGTGCATGGCCAAAGCACACGCATTCGACGCGCTTGTGCTTATTCCCAATTGCGACAAGATTGTTCCGGGAATGCTGATGGCGGCGGCGAGGGTCAACGTGCCGACGATCGTAATCAGCGGCGGTCCGATGCTAGCTGGAAGGTTTCGGGGCAAGGACGTATCTGTTCAGCAGGCATTTCAAGGCAAGGGTGCAGTGATGGCCGGCAAGATGACCGAAGAAGACCTTGCCGAGCTTGAAGAGCAGTGTTGTCCTAGCTGTGGATCGTGTGCCGGGATGTTCACAGCGAACTCAATGAACTGTCTGACCGAGGCAATTGGTATGGGCCTACCTGGCAACGGTACGATCCCAGCGCCTTACGCTGCTCGAATAAGGCTTGCCAAGCGCGCCGGTATGAAGATAATGGAGCTTTTGGAGAAGGACATCAGACCTCGCGACATAATGACCTCAGCCGCATTTGCTAACGCTCTTGCAGTCGATATGGCTCTCGGATGCTCGACAAACACGGCGCTTCACGTGCCTGCTATTGCGCACGAAGCCGGTGTCGAGTTTGACATAGAGATGTTCAACGAAGCAAGCGCACGGACTCCTCACCTAGTTACAATCAGTCCCGGCGTGGCACATCCGGAGGAGGATATATATCACCACATTCAGGATCTGAACGAAGCGGGTGGTATTCAGGCGGTTATGAAGGAGTTGTCGCGAAAGAACCTAATCGACCTATCAGCAATGACTGTCACAGGTTCAACGGTAGGCGAGAACATTGCGAACGCGGCGATCAAGAACGAAGATGTTATTCACCCCATCGAAAGGCCTTACCACGAAACCGGGGGGCTTTTGATTCTTCGAGGAAATCTGTGCCCGGACGGAGCCGTGGTTAAGCAGTCGGCTGTTGATCCTGATGTATGGGTGTTCGAGGGTAAAGCTCGCGTGTTTGAGTGCGAGGATGATGCAGTCGAGGCGATTTTTGCACGAAGGTTTGAAAAGGGCGACGTGATCGTGGTTCGAAACGAAGGGCCAAGGGGTGGGCCTGGCATGAGAGAGATGCTCACGGCAACTGCTGCTGTTACTGGAATGGGTGCGGAGAAGGACGTCGCACTTATTACCGATGGTCGTTTTTCGGGTGCATCGAGAGGTTTATGCGTCGGTCACGTATCGCCTGAAGGAGCGGCAGGAGGACCGATCGGCCTTCTCGAAACCGGTGATCGGATTAGAATCGATTTGCCTGCGAAGCGTATGGATGTGTTGATCTCGGATCAGGAACTAGAAAGACGCAGGCAGGTTTGGAGAGCTCCCGAACCGCGCGTGAAGGATGGATATCTCG
This sequence comes from Armatimonadota bacterium, assembly GCA_026415535.1. Classification (GTDB taxonomy): domain Bacteria; phylum Armatimonadota; class UBA5829; order UBA5829; family UBA5829; genus CALJES01. Next base: position 2,861 of record JAOAGX010000125.1, read on the forward strand.
CGCGTTACGCGCGATCTGTCTCCTCTGCTGCGAAGGGAGCCATCTTAGAGTAGAAGAATACCGATGGGTGTTTCCAGATTTTGTATTTGGGACTGGCCATACTCAGGTTTTCCTATTAGAATCGAGTTTCTCGTGTGGTAAGTTCGGAGGAACTAGAAATTGAAAATGAACGGTGCCAATGCCCTGGTTCAATCGCTAGTGGACCATGGTGTGGAGATTATATTCGGAATACCGGGCGGTGTTATGATTCCGATCTACGACGCTCTTTATGATCGGAAGGATATCCGCAACATGCTTATGCGTCACGAGCAAGGAGCGGCTCATGCGGCTGACGGCTACGCTCGCGCAACGGGCAAGGTGGGTGTATGCTTCGCCACTTCTGGACCTGGAGCGACCAATCTTGTTACGGGTCTTGCCACGGCACAGATGGACTCGATCCCGGTGTTAGCTGTCACGGGGCAATGCCGCACAACAGCCATCGGCAAAGACTCATTTCAGGAAGCCGACATTACTGGAATTACGATGCCCATCACCAAACACAACTACCTGGTAAAGGACGCAGCGCAGATACCGCGCATTGTGGCGGAGGCGCTTTACATCGCGCGGACCGGCAGGCCGGGACCGGTGCTCATAGATGTGCCGATGGATATGTCGCTTGCTGAGATTGAGTACGAGCCTGTAAAGGATGTCAAGATACGAAGCTACTCGCCGGAGAGGGAAATTGACGATTCGGCAATAGACGCTGCTGCTCAGCTAATTGCCGATGCGGAGCGGCCAGTGTTGTATGCCGGGGGAGGCGTTATAGCATCGGGTGCATCGGATGAACTGTTGGCTCTTTCCGAGAAAACGCACATCCTGGTCACGACTACTCTGCTTGGCAAGGGCGCGATCCCCGAAACACACCCTCACTCGCTCGGGATGCTCGGCATGCACGGCACGGCCTATGCGAACCACGCTGTTCACAACTGTGACTTGCTGATTGCCGTCGGTGCGCGGTTCGATGATCGTGTAACTGGCAAGCTTGCTGCGTTCGCCAGAAAAGCCAGGGTGATCCATATCGACATTGATCCTGCTGAAATTGGTAAGACTGTTCCGGCAGACGTTGCTATTATAGGGGACTGCAAGGAGATTCTCAGGCGCCTAGTTTCCAAGGTTCAGCCCCGTAGTGAGACTGATTGGAACAAGCAGATTATGAAATGGCGCAACGAGTTTCCGCTGGTCTGTCCTATGGATGAGGAGAGACTTCTGCCGCAGTGCGTTATCGCTAAGATATGGGAGATGACACGGGGCGACGTGATCTTAGTAACCGACGTCGGACAGCATCAGATGTTTACTGCTCTACATTACAAAGTGACCAAGCCTCGGCGGTTCTTATCAAGTGGTGGCCTTGGTACGATGGGATACGGTCTTCCTGCGGCAATAGGAGCCCAGGTTGGTTGCCCAAATGAAACGGTGGTTGCAATCTGCGGTGACGGCGGGTTCCAGATGACCGTTCAAGAACTGGCTCCTGCGGTTGAGCACAAGCTACCCATCAAGATATGTCTGATGAACAACAAGTATCTGGGTATGGTTCGCCAGTGGCAAGAGTTGTTCTGGAACAATCGCTACTCTGGCGTGGACATCTCGGTTCAACCTGACTTTGTAAAGCTCGCCGAAGCTTACGGCGCGGTCGGTCTGCGCGTGACCAAAATGAGCGAAATTGAGCCTGCTTTTGGAAAAGCCCTGGAAGTCAACGATCGCCCCACTATTATCGACTTTGTGATTCACCGCGAGGAGAATGTATTTCCCATGATACCTGCAGGTCAGAGTATCGAGGAGATGATGGTGAATAGACCGAAGTAAAGGACGATTGCCACTCAGCTGAACGTTACTGACAACCGCCAATCGGAGGCTATGATGCGCAAGCCTATGCAGCATACAATCACCGTACTCGTGGAAAACAAGCCAGGCGTACTAGCGCGCGTTTCAGGGCTGTTTGCGCGGCGCGGGTTCAATATTGAATCGCTCGCGGTCAGTATTACGGACGATCCAACCATCTCGCGCATGACCATCGTTGTAACTGGCGACGATTCAGTGCTTGATCAGATCAACAAACAAACGAACAAGCTAATAGACGTAATAAAAGTCATCGATTACAGTGAGGTTCCGATTGTCGAGCGGGAACTGGCTATGATCAAAGTTGCAGCAGAACCTGCTCGACGCGCCGAGATTATGCAGATCGTGGACATCTTTCAGGCAAAGATAATCGACATTAGCGAGACTACCTTTACTATTGAGGTTACCGGCAGCACAGAGAAAGTGGATGCAATCGAGCGTTTACTGGCGCCATTTGGTATAAGGGAGGTTGTGAGAACCGGTAAGATCGCTATGGCGCGGGGCGCCACAACCGCAATCGACCAGGTAAACAGCGGGTGATCGATAGCGAAATGTCTCCTCTTGTGAAAGGGAGACCGGAATGGGTCCTGAACCAGGCCGCGTCTGAGTGTATGACGGCAATAAACTCTGCACCGTAAATTAATTACAAAAGGTAGTTCGAGAGAAGTCTTTACCCGTGTTAAGTTTGAGTGTTTCACAACGAAAAGCCTCTTCCCATAAAAAGGGAAGACCGGAATGGGTTGTAAAACGGCGGTGAAGGAACTGGTATCGCAAGAATCTGTAGAGAAGATCCTACTTCTGCTAGCGGTTGGTGGGCCTCTCGTGGGGGTGATCCTGGGAACTATGGTAGGTGCTCACGAGCGATGCGCCTTGCCCAAAGTGATTGCCGGAGCGTTAATCGGTAGTCTGCTAACGGTCGCATACGGAATGTGGCGACTGTTCGAAGTGATTACCAACATGCTGGGATTGGACTCTGTGGCTAACCTGATTATCGAACTGGTTCTATTTGCGGTTGCAGGGTTAGTAGTTGCTCTTGTAGCTTCAAGGATAGCTGTGCTGATCAAAAAGCCTTGGTAAGCAAATAATCCGACTCTGGTTTTTGACGTTAGACTTTTAACCTTTGACTTCTGACTTTCAACTGGAGGAAAACAAATGCCGGCACAGATCTACTACGACAAGGATGCTAATCTTGATGTTCTGAAGGGCAAGAAGATCGCTATCATCGGCTATGGCAGCCAAGGGCACGCGCAAGCCCAGAACCTGCGCGACAGTGGACTGGACGTAATTGTGGCCGACCTGAAGGGAACTGAGAACTATGAAAGAGCAATCAAGGATGGTTTCGAACCTGTGAGCGCGGCTGAGGCCGCTGAAGCTGGTGATCTGATACAAATGCTAGTCGAGGACGAAGTTCAGCCCTCAGTTTATGAGAGTGAGGTCAAGCCAAATCTCAAGGCTGGTAACACGCTTCTCTTCTCGCACGGCTTCAACATTCACTTTGGCCAGATTGTTCCACCTAAGGATGTGGACGTGATAATGGTTGCTCCCAAGGGACCTGGCCACCTGGTGCGGAGGGTTTATACTGAGGGAGCAGGCGTTCCGGCTCTAATAGCCGTTCACCAGGACGCAAGCGGGCAAGCAAAACAGACGGCTCTAGCTTACGCCAAAGGGATAGGCTCTACCAGGGTAGGTGTGCTCGAAACCACGTTTGAGGAAGAAACCGAGACGGACCTGTTTGGCGAGCAGGCCGTTCTGTGCGGTGGGTGTACCG
>JAOAGX010000126.1 GCA_026415535.1 Armatimonadota bacterium
CGGAGATGTGTATAAGAGACAGCTGCCTTGACTCTGTCGATCCTGATTGAATCAGCAATCCCTTTGTATCTCTTGGCCAGAAAATCGGGACAATCGGGTTTGCTCTCGGCTACAACCTTGGGAGCAGACGTCTTCGTCGGTGTCTTGGTCTGCTTCGTAGGCCAAAACAGAAGCACAAGGATAAGTATTACCACCACCGCGAAGATGATGTTGGTGCCCTTGAGTCTAATTGCCATCGCCTGCCTTCCTTAGTGTCAAGGGTGTGGAGTAGTGCGGGAGGCCGGGGGAAACACACTCGCCCAGCTTGCGCGAGTATTATAGCACAGCGATTTCTGACAACGCAACGACACCTGTGCTGGGCTACAAGGTATTTGCCTTTACTGTTTCTGCAAGTTGCGAGGTTTAGGACGAACCGAGGAAGTGTTACAGTCGAACGCTTGTTGACGGCGATTGGTAGTATTTGCTTTTAGATGCAGTTTTGGTAGGAAACCGGTCTGCCGGATTAGTTTGGAGAGGTTGACATAGGTAAAATGATGTGCTACACTTATGGTGGTTTTGGCCTTTATCGTAAGCTTTTCGTAGCACACCGGAGAACCGAGGGCTTACTACAATAAGGTCAAACCGTAAGGTAACCCCCGCAGTTGTTGGCTGACGGGGGTATCCTCTTTTATGGAGTCTGGAATGAGGTATGTGCTGGGCCTGGATATTGGTATTACCTCGGTTGGGTGGGCAGTTTACAATCTCGACAGAACCAGGATCGAAGCGCTTGGAGTGCGCGCATTCAACGCAGCGGAAATCCCAAACACAAAGGAATCCCTTGCTAAGCCGCGCCGAGATGCTCGCAGTGTACGTAGACGCCTCCGCAGACGACGCGGACGCCTCAACCGCGCAAAAGAGTTGTTCGAGAAATTTGGCCTCGTCAGCAATGCTGACGTGCTGTTTCCGGACGAGCCTCATAGCTACAATCCAGACCATGATCCTTGGAAACTTCGAGCGGATGGCCTCGACCGCCTTTTGACAGGCGAGCAGTTCGCCCGAGCTCTCTACCACATCGCTAAGCATCGCGGGTTCAAGTCCAATCGCAAACACGGAGCTCCCGAAGACCAAGAAGCCAAAAAGATGCTTGAGGGCTTGCAAGGAATACGCCGGATGCTTGAGGAAAGCGGTTGTCGCACCATCGGCGAACTGTTTTACAAACATTTTACCGAGCGCAAGCGTAACCGAGAAGGCGACTATTCTCACACAATCGAGCGCGCCTTGCTTGAGGATGAGGTCAGCAAGCTATTTGAGGCTCAACATCGACTCGGCAGCAAGTTTGCCTCGCAGGATTTCAAATCAGAATTTCTACAGGAGGCTTTCAACTGGCAGAAGCCGTTTGCATCAGGTGACGACATTTTTAAAAAGGTTGGTCTCTGTACATTCGAAGGCATTAACGGCGAGCGTCGCGCGCCACGAGCCTCTTATACAGCGGAACGATTCGACCTCCTACAAAAGATCAACAACATTGAGATCGCTTGCAACGGCGAAAGGCGCCGGCTCAATCCCGAAGAAAGACTTACTATCTTGGAGATGGCCTATCAGTTCAACAAGGTCACCTACGAGCAGATACGCAAGCAACTCAACCTTCCGGAAGAAGCTCGCTTTGCTGGGGTCTCGATCCAATATCGCAAATTTCAAGAGGGCAAGTGGGTCGAGGATTTGAGCTGCGAAAAGTCCACTTTCCGACAGCTCGCTGCTTACCACGGTCTACGCAAGGCATTCGAACCCGAAGGACTCTGGAACACCGTCAAGGACAATCCCGATTTGATGGACGACCTAGCTTTCGCACTTACCTTCTACAAGACCGATGAGGACATCAGGGCCTACCTTTCCGAGCGCGGTGTTTCACCTGAGATCATCGATGTTGCACTTAAGGCTCCCACTTTTACGTCGGTTACCAATCTCTCGATCAAGGCCATGCGCAAGATGATGCCCTACCTGGAACAGGGCATGAAATACCACGATGCAGCTACTGCTGCAGGCTATTTCCACTACAACCCTAAAGGAGAAACCGAGCGCACGGGCAAGTTACCTGTTATCGACAGGGAAAACATCACTAGTCCCGTAGTCTTCCGCGCGCTCACGCAGGCCCGCAAGGTTGTCAACCACATAATTGACCGCTATGGTCCTCCTACTTACGTTAATATCGAGCTTGCCAGAGACATCGGCAAGAGCCGCAAGGCGCGTGACGAGCTTACAAAACAGATGGAAAAGAACCGCAGGATCAGAGAAGAATACGAAACTCGCTTCAAAGAGGACCTTAGCAAGGAGCCGCAGGGCGACGATCTCGACAAATATCGGTTATATCACGAGCAGAACGGTCAGTGCCCTTACTCACAAAAGCCCATCGAGCTAGACCGGCTGCTGGAGCCCGGCTATGTTGAGATTGATCATATCCTCCCGTACAGCCGCAGCCTGGACAACCGCTTTTCTAACAAGGTCCTTGTTTTCGCCCAAGAAAACCACAACAAGGGAAATCGCACGCCCTACGAATATTTTGGCAGCACAGAACGCTGGCCGGCGTTCGAGGCTTGGGTCAAGGCCAACATCCGAGACCGCGACAAACTAGACAACCTTCTTACCAAGAACTTCGCCACCCGTGAGAAAGAGTTCATGGAGCGCAATCTCACGGACACGCGCTGGGCTGCCAAGTTCTTCGCCGAATTCATCCGCCAAAACCTCGAGTTCGCCGAACTCTCCGAACCTTCTTTGAAGGGTAGCCCTTCGAATTCTTTTTCCTCCCAGGAAGAAGTATCTATCTTCTCCTCATCTCCAGAGAGGGCAAGAGGAAAATCCGACCAAAGATACCGTGTTCGCTGTTTCGCTGGCGGCATAACATCGGTTGCTCGAGGTTTGTGGGGTCTCGGCAGGGCGCGCCGCGAAAAGGAGGAAGCCGCGGACGACCTCCACCACGCGCTCGATGCCGCTGTTATCGCCGTGCTCACTCCGGGTCGCGTCAAGCTTATCACGGAATACTGCAAGGCTAAGGAAACAGGCAAACTTACCCGGATGGTAGACCCCGATACAGGCGAGGTTTATGAGGTCCTCAAAGGCAAACCTTTCGAGTTTCCTCCACCCTGGAAGCATTTCCGAAAAGAACTTCTTGCTCGCCTCTCTGATGACCCGGCAGGACAAATTGCTGCGCTCAACCTGCCTTCTTACGCCGAGGATCCTCCCGATCTCAGCCCAATAATTGTTTCTCGCATGCAGATACGCAAGGCTTCTGGCGCGCTCCATGCCGAGACCATAAGATCAATCCGCGAAGTCGAGGGTAAGCGTGTCAGCGTCGTTCGGAGGAAGCTTACTGATCTTTCTAAGGCGGACCTGGACAAACTCTGCGATCCGCAGACCAACAAAGCCCTCTACGCCGAGATTCGCAGGCGGATGGAGGCACATAACTTTAACGCCAAGAAGGCGTTTGCGGAACCTCTTTACAAGCCCTCAAGGCCTGGCAAAAAGGCGCCGGTGGTCCGATCGGTCAAGGTTTGCGAAAGTCAACCTTCAGGCATCGAGGTCCGCAAAGGTATCGCCGACAACAACAACATGGTTAGGTGCGATGTATTTACCAAGGACGGTAAGTACTACCTAGTGCCTGTATACACTTGCCACATCGCCAGGGGCGTGCTTCCTAATCGCGCCATAGTTGCTCACAAGTCGGAAAGTGAGTGGCTTGAGATGGATGATTCATACGAATTCCTGTTCTCCCTCTACCCGTATGATCTCGTCAGAGTTAAAACCAAAACAGGAGAGTTCATAGGGTACTACAGAATCGTGGACCGATCAACCGGTGCTATTGGGCTTTCGGAACCACAAAAGAACGCGTCCGACCTTAAGCGCTTTGGCACAAGAACGCTCCAACTTATGGAAAAGTATCAAGTAGGAGTTCTCGGTGAGATTCGGCTTGTGAAGAGGGAAAGGCGCGTTGGCGTGGCGAACTGTAGTGATCTCAAATCCGGCTAGACTGAGGATAGACAATGACCGTCTTATAATTATTCAGGAATCGTCAACGCCGCTCCCCCTGGAAGACATTGCTGTTCTGGTAATCGAGTCGCCTCAGGTGACCCTATCTTCGGCAGTGTTGGCCCGGCTCGCCGACCACGGCGCAATGGTGATTGTCTGTGGTCCAAGCCACTTGCCTATCTTCGCGGGATTACCCTTTGCCGGGCACTGCCGGCTGACCGCTGTTCACCGTCTTCAACTCGAAACTACGCTGCCATTCCGCAAGAGATGCTGGCAGAGAATAGTTCAGGCCAAGATCGCGAACCAGGCAGAATGCCTTCGACTAGCTGGTCGTGATGGTGCTGAGGCCATAGCCCGCATGGTCGACTCTGTCCAGAGCGGAGATACGGGCAATGTCGAGTCGGCTGCCGCGCGCGAATACTTTAGAAAGCTTTTTCGGCCAGATTTTGACCGCCGAATCGAATATGGCGTCAATTCTGCCCTGAACTACGGATACGCAGTTATCCGAGCTGCTGTGGCAAGGTCGCTCGCAGCATACGGTTTCCTGCTAACCCAGGGCATACACCATTGCAGCGAACTCAACGCGTTCAATCTAGCCGACGATTTTCTTGAGCCGTTCCGTCCTATAGTGGATCTGTGTGTTGCGTCGTTGCCCATGTTTCGCGATCTCTACGAGAATAACCCAAACGAGAGCTCCGAGACTCCCGCGCAGCTCCAAAAAGCTCATCGCGAGCAGCTTGCGCAACTTCTCGCGTGTCAGGTACGAATTCAGGGCGAAAGACAATCCGTTTTGCAGGCTACCGAAATCACGGCTGCCTCGTTTGGTGCGGCATGCCGGACCGGTGACCCGAAGCTAATCAAGTTACCGGAGTTGGTAGCCCTGCGCGAGCACAGATATGAGTAGGTATATGCGACTGCTCGTACTTTTTGACCTCCCGGTAAAAACCAAGGCCGACAGAAGAGCCTATGCTCGGTTCCACAAGTTTCTCATTCGTGACGGATACGATATGATCCAACTGTCAGTCTATGCGAGGCTGTGCAACAGCCCGGAAGCTGTGGAAACACACATTCTGCGGCTCAAATCACACAAGCCTCCGAGAGGATCAGTCCGATATATGCAGGTAACCGAGAAACAGTTTACCAAGATGCAGGTCCTGGTCGGAGAAAAAAAGCCGAAGGAAGACCCCAAATTCGCCCGTCAACTCTCATTTTTTTGAGCGCCACAAAACCCGAAAAAGCCCCATTTCACGCTCGAAATGGGGCTTCCTCGGGGCTACGTATTATAGCACACCGGAGAACCGAGGGGAACTACAACGTTGGCCAAACGCTTTAAAACTATCGTTCGATTATAGCACACCGGAGAACCGAGGGGAACTACAACTGAGCCTAGGTTCGTATACGTATTCGTAAACATTATAGCACACCGGAGAACCGAGGGGAACTACAACATGTTTCGCGTGGTGTAGGGTCATGTTTCTATTATAGCACACCGGAGAACCGAGGGGAACTACAACTACGTTGAACGCGGACACCCACACGCGTTGATTATAGCACACCGGAGAACCGAGGGGAACTACAACCGCGAATTGGGCCATTGCGATAACACACCGCGAGGAGATTCTTCGCTTACGCTCAGAATGACGATGAAGGCGACACAGGAATTCCTCGCTTACGCCCTGATCGAAAAACGTCATTCTGAGCGAAGCGAAGGATCTCAACACAACGTTTTCGTACACCAAACGCACGAGATTCTTCGCTTGCGCTCAGAATGACGGTAAAGACGACACAGGAATTCCTCGCTTACGCCCTGATCGAAAAACGTCATCCTGAGCGAAGCGAAGGATCTCCCGACGTTCTAAAACGCCCTTATCGCAAAAACTTAAAAGAACGAATCTGTTGACCATCGCGGAAGGCGGTGATATACTTAAAAGGTACTGAAAAGCCGGGAAGTTAGCCGCCGGCCCGCTGCCCACTGGACGAGTTGAATTGAACTTCCTACACGCTTGGCAGAAGGACCTCTCTAGCGCTGGGTGGACTGTCCTTTTGTCCACCATGGTTGACATCCTCTTGGTAGCGGCAGTCCTTTATTGGCTCATTATGCTATCCAAGCGCACACGAGCTTGGAAAATAGTGTGGGGGCTCCTGGTATTTCTCCTGGTCGTTTTTCTCACTGAGCGGCTTCAGCTTCACACTCTCAACTACTTGTTGAGGTCGTTTCTACCATTGGGACCAGTCGCAATCGTGATCCTGTTTTACCCCGAGTTACGCCACGCGCTCGAGAACATGGGGCAGGTGGCAGGTTGGGGAACACGCTTCGCTCTGCTCGAAAAAGAAGACACCACCACGCTGATACCCGTGGTCGTCAGGGCAGCTTGTCGAATGTCCGAGAGGCAAATTGGAGCGTTGATTGTCATCACGCGGGAGGATTCCCTGGACGATATCGCTGCTACGGGCACTAGACTGGACGCTGCGGTGAGTGAGGAGTTGCTTACC
>JAOAGX010000127.1:0-3464 GCA_026415535.1 Armatimonadota bacterium
GCAAGCAGGGCACCATTCGGCTGTAAAGTCAATTATCACGGGTACTCTATTAGCAGCGGCCTTGGCGACGGCCTCTTCCGAGTAGGGCTGCCACTTGATTGCGGGTTTAGAGCTGTGCGGCTTTGCCATCGCAATTGCGACCATTAATGAAACGAGGCCGAATAACTTTCCTGCTTGCGCCATAGTCCGGTGTGACTTGATCGATTTTTCAAAGCAGCAGAAGTAAATCCCGGCGGCTGCGATTACGGCTGGGATCAGGTAGGGCCTAATTGCATCCGGTGCGGCCGGACGAACAAAGTAGGCTGCTGCCCCGATTAGCAGAAACCCAGCGAGTTTCTTCACAGCCAACATCCACATTCCGGCTATGGGTAATTTGGCTGACGTTGCGGCGAGAAAGAAGAGCGGTGTTCCCATACCGAGCGCCATCGCGAAGAATAACAAGAAGCCCATCAACGGACTTCCAATTTTTGCGACATAAACCAAGAGGCCCAGAACCGCCGGTCCAACACAAGGTGCGGCTACAAAACCGAATACTAGTCCCATTATCAGAGCGCCGGCGATTCCGCTTCGAGCCGATGACCGGTTCGCGATGAACCCAGGCGGTCTGATCTCATATAAGCCAAACATTGACATCGCAAGCGCTACTAGAACCAGCGCTATTCCGAACGGAACTATCGGGCTCTGCATCCACTCACCGAATGCGCGGCCGGTTGTGGCGGCTAGCGCGCCAAGAATCGAGTAGGTCAGCGCTAATCCTAGCACGTAAGCTGCCGCCAGCAATAGAACACGCTTGGTGCGTCTTTCATACTGTGCGCTGAAGTATCCAATGGTTACTGGAATCATTGGGTACACGCAAGGCGTAAACGCCAACAGTAGCCCGAATACAAACAGCATAAGAAGGCGAATAAAGAAGCCGTAACGTGCGAGCCTGTCAGCGAAATCGTCATCTTTAGATGCTCCCTGTGACGATGACACGGATGGTCCAAATGTTTCAGAGTTGATTTTAGCCACTGGTGTGCCGCGAGGTGCAATGGGGATAGTCAGCTTAGAGGTCAGGGTTTCCGGTACAGAACACTGATTACCCTTACATCCCTGCGAGTCAAAACTGGCAACAAACGTTATATTGCCCTGGCGAGCACTTTCCTTAACCCGTCCGCGCACTCGTACAATAAAAGTGCCTTCGTACCCTGGATCCTCGGTGCCGTCAGCTCCTTTGAACCGCTTGGGTTTCGGATAGACCGGTTGGTCCAGGATTATCGAATCAGGCGCGTCAATCGTCAGTTTCGCTGGGTAGAGCGTGGTTTGATCAGCGGCGCCTATATGGTATCCCTCGCGAACAGCCAATTTCAACGCGAGGTTGAATTCATCGCCCGGCCGCAATTTGTCCACAGAGATCAACAGCTTGCCCGTGACAACGGGTTCGGTCGGCCTTTGCGTGGCCGTCTGAGACCATGCCGAGGAACAATTCACTAGCAAAAGTGTCAAGACTATTGGTAGTAGACTTCTTCTTTTCATGTCAGCTCGGACTCGAAGCGGTGTTTATGATTATATATTACTGAGAGTGTTGCAGTAGAAGACAAACCCAGCATTCTCGGCGATTCGACTTTTTTCATCTGTTTGGATCTCAGCGCTTTAGTGCCTATTTTGTGAGGGCACAATTGAAGTTGCGCGCTCCATATTCTATGGAAGATCGCCGAAAGCGCACTTATTGTAATAACATAAATACTACCCCATCCTTGACCAGCGTTCCCGACCGGTGTAATAATAGGGGGAACACCTGTTATGAAAGGCTTGAGCATGAAGGTTTCCGCTTCGTCACATATTCGCCTCCGTGCAATCATTACGGGGGTCGTACTTATCCCAATCGACAATTATTGGGTCATTTGGATGGAGAAGGCCAATGCTGGTCCCTATCCTACAATAATCTCCATTTTTGCCAACGTCGTTTTCTTTCTGGCCGTGTTGGCGCTTTTGAACTCAATTGTTAGACGAGTGACGCCTCGGCTTGCGTTTTCAACGGCCGAGATGCTTGTCATATACACCATGTTATCTATCGGGGCATCGCTTGCTGGGCACGATATGATTCCCAGCTTGATAATGCACATGGGTCATCCTTGGCGATTCGCCTCGCCGGAAAACAATTGGGCCGACACGTTCATTCCATATTTGCCTAAATGGCTGATGGTAAGCGATACAAACGTGCTCAAGGGTTTGTACGAGGGACGGTCGAGTTTGTATACTCCCGAAAATCTTAGCGCGTGGCTTGGGCCGGTGATTAACTGGACGATTTTTGTGATTGCGCTCATATTCGTAATGATGTGCATAAACACGCTCGTGCGCAAACAGTGGATCGAGCGCGAAAGACTGACATTTCCCATCGTCCAGCTTCCGCTGGCGATGACCGAGCCAAGGGGAGCAATTTGGCGCAACAAACTTTTTTGGATCGGTTTCGCAATAGCATTTGCAATCGACTTCATTAATGGCTTGGCGACCTATTATCCAAACGTTCCCACGATCAACGTTGGTCACGCCGGGCACAACCTAACGGACAATCTCACTTCCAAACCTTGGAACGCTATGGGTTGGACGCCTTATACGTTCCATCCTTTTGTGATAGGACTTGGTTACTTGCTTCCTGCTGATCTCAGCTTTTCGTGCTGGTTTTTCTATTGGTTCTGGAAGGCGCAATTAGTGGTGACAAGCGCAATGGCTTGGGATGCAGTGCCCGAGTTTCCTTACATTCGCCACCAGGCATTTGGCGGTTACGTGGCAATCATACTCACTCTGGCATGGACCGGCCGGGGCTATCTGAAGCAAGTTTGGCTCAGAATTCTCGGACGAAAGTCTGAAATCGACGATTCCGACGAGCCGATTTCTTACCGCGCGGCTCTTGCGGGAGCGGTGGTGGGATTTGTGTTTCTGTCGATGTTCATGAAGCGAATAGGGCTCTCGCCCGTATGGGCAGTTGTTGGTTTTGCGATATATTTCGTTCTATCAACCGCGATAGCTCGTATGCGGGCAGAACTTGGTCCGCCCGTTCATGATCTGCACTTTTCCGGACCGGACTACATGATTCCCACGAGTGTTGGGCTCGGCAGACTTTCGAACTCCGATTTGGTAGGGCTGACATATTTCTACTGGTTTAATCGTGCATACCGAGGACACCCTATGCCGATAGGTATCGAAGGCATGAAGATGGCGCAAGTGACTCGATCCAGCCAGAGAAGCTTCTTCTGGGCAGTCATCATCGCGGCGGCGGTTGGAAGCCTGGCATCGTTCTGGGCTTACTTACACTTGGGATACACGCTAGGGTTGTCTTCGAAGTTTAAGTACAACGTGCCGTTTGCATGGGAATCGTTCAACAGGCTAAGCGGCTGGTGGACTCGTCCGCTTCAGCTAATGGATCCGAATTGGGGTGCTAACCTAGCGATGGTTGGTGGATTTGGCTTCTGTGTTTTGTTGGC
>JAOAGX010000127.1:3474-6193 GCA_026415535.1 Armatimonadota bacterium
TCTATGAGGCTCAAGGTGTTTACTTGGCCGTTCCATCCGATCGGATATGCTATTTCCGGAAGCTGGTCGATGAACCTAGTTTGGGCGCCGATTATGATATCCTGGCTTCTCAAGGTGGCGACGCTGCGCTTCGGCGGCTTGCGATTGTATCGCACGGCAGTTCCGTTTTTCCTAGGTCTGATACTGGGTCAGATGTCGGTTGGGTGCGGATGGAGCCTGTTTGGGTTGATTTTTGATGTTCCGTATTACAGCTTTTGGGGAGCGTAAGTCCAATTATGCGGAAGGCCCCTAATATATACGTTAGAATGGGGGCTTGCTTGAAACGTGGTTGCTAGAAGCCGAGTTGCCTTTTGGTATGGGGTTGTTGCTATGGAATGCAGGCCCGGCGTTTTCGGCAATTCGCCGCCATTACAAACAAGCGGTAGAATCGCCGAAAACGCTTTTATCACACCAACTGGTATTATGCAGCAGTCTTCAACTGTTTGCGATCGCGTTTGTTGCGATACATCGACGCGTCGGCTTCTGCTAATAAGTTGTCGATGTCTGTTGCATCGTCCGGATAAGTGGCTATGCCCACGCTGATTCCCAATGGCAGTGGGGTGTTAGGTAAGTTGCGACGGGCGTAGACATCGACCTCATCTTGAATTCGGCTTGCGGTGCGTGCTGCTTCGGGACCAGTGGCTCCGGGCAATACGACGACGAATTCGTCTCCACCAATCCTGACCACTAGATCGTAGTCTCTGAGTTGGCGCAGAAAGACTGTTGCGACATCTTTTAGGACTTCGTCGCCTCGCGCGTGACCAAATGAATCGTTGACCGACTTGAAGTTCTCCAAGTCGAGTCCAATTACAGACAACCGTTCGCCTCTTCTTGCGGCTCTGCTGACCTCGTGTTCGAGATAGTTGCGAAGGTACCTGGCGTTATAAAGCCCAGTCAAAGGATCTTTCATAGCGGAGTCTCGCACGCTCTCGAACGCACTCGCGTTCTGGACAGCTATTGCTGCTCTACTCGCGATCGACGTCAGCTTCCGTAGATCTTCGCTGGAAAACGCGCGAGGACTCTCGTCATAGAGATTGATTGTGCCCAAGAGTTTACCGAAGCTGGTCATTGGTGCGACTAAGCACGACCTGATATCCGGAGGTTTGCAGTTGCGAACTGCCATTATGAGGTCGTTGGGATCATAGCTGCCTAGATACGGTTTTAGTCGTGCGGCGGCTTTGCCAGTAACGCCTTTGCCCAACCTTGCCCGAGCGCCGATCATCATTCCCTCGTGACGACCGACTACAGCTCGCGCGACAAGTTCTCGTGGGTCCGATTCGTCTACCAAGAACACTACGCAAGTTGCGGCCTCGATGAGTCTACGTGTTCTATGAGCTAAGATGGCTAGGACTTCATCAAGTTCGAGTGTGCTGGACAAGGTCTCAGCGATCTCAAGCAGTGAGAGAAGCTCTCGGTTTGCTTGGGCGATAACAGCCGCTGCGGCGCAACTGCCGTGCTGGGAATCACGGCACGAGCTATCTAGCGCTGGCGTTTCGTTGGCAAGCAGAGTATCGATTTCCGACTCGGCCTTCAAAAACGCCTTGACTACCCTCGGGTCGAAATGTGAGCACGAAAGCTTCTCAATGTGTTCGACCGCCTGCTGGTGTGACCACCTAGTTTTGTAGCATCTGTCCGAGACAAGTGCGTCATAGACTTCGGCAACCGCGATGATCCGAGCGCCTAACGGAATTTGATCACCCACAAGATGGTCCGGATAACCAGAGCCGTCGTACCTTTCGTGGTGATGTCGAATCATTTCCGTTATGTTCCACGGGAAGTTTACCTTCTCCAGAATGTCGGCTCCGATTTTGGCATGGTTGGCCATCTTCGAAAACTCGTCTGGGTCTAGTGGGCCAGGTTTGAGCAGTATGTATTCGGGAACCCCGAGTTTGCCCACGTCGTGAAGCATGGCGGCGACTTCGATGCCGTCGATCTCGTGTGTGCTCAGGCACATTTTCCACGCTATCAGCCGGCAGATTGATTGAACTCTGCGAACGTGGTGTTGTTCGTATGAGTCTTTGGCTGCGATGGCGTGGGCTAGGGCTTCAGTCGTAGCGCGGTAGACCGGCGCTAGTCGCAGCGCCTTCGTCCGCGTGCTGCGACTTAAACCGCGTTCCTTACCTAATGATATGATGGGGTTTACATATGCCGCGATCGCGGTCGTCAGAATCGGCAGGACGATGAGGATTTTCCAACCGAGTCCCGTTTTGTGAGCGAGCGCAATGACTCCAACGACCGCGCACATTGCGACAGCTGTTATGAGCAGACGTGCGCGATTGTCGCCCAATCTTATCATCAAGCCTTCCTCAGTATGCGCTGTTTTAGGCCAGTGTTCCGATGCGTCTATCCAGTGAATCCGGGCTTTCCATTAGGAACAGAATCTCGCTGGCAGTAGTGTGGCTTGTGCAGGGCTTAAGTCGGCCTGGTTTTGCCGGCGGGCGAATTTCTTCGTCGGTTACTCGTATAACCGGGGGATTGTATAGGATCAACATCTCAACTACACCTCAAATGAAAGCCGGGCTGTCGGAACAAACCACGCCCTCAAGTCCGCCGATCCGCAGCCCGTTGATTTTGATCGCGGAACTTGAAGAGCGGTTCGCTTCGGCAGCCCGGCCAACATTCCCCCGAGGTTTTTCGGAGGGGTAGTCCCGGAGGCTTTGCGTCCTACGGTTTCCCGTAG
>JAOAGX010000127.1:6203-6479 GCA_026415535.1 Armatimonadota bacterium
CGTAGTTTGCCTTTATCGGAAGCTGAAACCCCAGCTTTGTTTATTTATCATTGAGCTTGTGCCTTACAAGTGATTGGGTTCAACCTGTTGAGATTACCGGTTCTTACCGACAATTCCCAATGAGTGAGTAGAAGCGGATCGCACGTCCGCACGTCCGGGCGGCAGTACCTTGGAGGATATATTTATTATGCCAAACGTGTGGAAGGTAAGGAATTTTTTCTGCGTCGCGCTCCTTATGGCATGTGTGGCAACGGCGGTTAATGCAGGCACGACTGG
>JAOAGX010000128.1 GCA_026415535.1 Armatimonadota bacterium
GAATAGCTCAGCATTACAACGCCTCTTCGAAGAATCATTTGGCGAGACGACTAACATTCATACCGTCTACCGTGGAGTGAATCTTTCATATTTCTCACCGACAGGAGAGCGGTCCTCCTTGGCGAACAGCAAGGAAGGTGTCACGTTTCTCTACATGGGAGGCTTTCCGACCTTTTCTACCAACGATGTTAAGGGTGGACTTGTCTTACTGAAGGCATGGGCTAATTATGAATCGGAGTTTCATTTGGCATCCGCATCGCTCATCATCGGCGGCCCTGGGTGTGAGCGGCGCGAATTATGCAAGTGGCGAAAGTCGCTAAATTTCCCAGAGTCTGTACGTATCGTCGGCCAAGTTGCCGCAGATGAAATGCCGAAACTTTTACGCTCCGTTGATTGTGTGTTAGTGCCAAGTACTAGCGAGGGTTTGCCTAATCTCCTCATGGAAGCCGCCGCATGTGGAAAACCCGCAATTGGAACTACGGTCGGTGGAATTCCGGAGGTCATTATCGACAACTTGACTGGCTGGTTGATCCCTCCCGGTGACCCAGATGCCCTTGGACATTCCATGCTTTCAGTCGCGAGGAATCCCGACCAACTGGAGCGTATGGGTTTTGAAGCACGCAAGAACGCCGAGATGCGGTTCGACGCCTCGCAATATCCTGAAGCACTGATGAATTTGTATTCCGTGGTGATTGACAATTTTAACGAAGCGAATGGGCGACGCGCTCCAACACTTGCATGAGTATTCCTCGGGCAGACGCCGTCCCCATCATAGGGGATGTATTGAAAATGCCCCTACATTTGAACATCCGTAATGAATCAAACACGGATGGGATGTTCCTCCTGTGCTATGCATTCGACTGATCTTTACGGCTCGACATCGTTCGTTTTGATGTCGTTGGTTTTCACCCGAACTTAATCGTGCCACATATCTGCCACATCACGACGGCTCATCCACCCAAGGACACCAGGATTTTTCGTCGCGAGTGTGTGTCCCTCGCGAATTCTGGCTTCAGCGTAACCTTGGTCGCGCGGCATGAAACCGAATGTTACGAAAATGGTGTACATTGCCTACCATTTGGACAAACAAGCGAAAATCGATTCCGTAGAATTCTCTTCGACACACGTCGAGCTGCAGCGACCGCGCTCGCGCTTCGAGCCGACCTGTACCACTTCCATGACCCAGAATTGCTCCCGGCGATGCGGGATTTGAGTAGAAAAACCTCTTCACCCGTCGTTTGGGATGTCCATGAGTACTATTTCCAATCGATCGCGTTCAATAATTCGCTGCGATGGCGCCCCTTGAGTGGTTGTGCGGCGAAAGCGTTTAATTTTCTCGAACTTGACAGTTGCCGGAGACGATTCGCGGGTGTCGTCGTGATCTCAGAGACCATGGCCCAGCGATATCGGACTTGTGGAACTCCCATTGCCGTCGTCGGGAACTATCCCGATTTAAGTCAATTCCCGCAGCCGACAGTTTCGAGGTCTGAGCGACCACTCCTTGTCAGCATCGGAGCCCAATATGGTCCGAAAGGCGCTTACCAGATCGCTGACGCCTACCAGCTCATACGGAAAACAATCGACTGTGATCTGGCCTTTTGGGGCACATTTCATCCGCCGGAGCTGAAAGGGGAACTGAAACAACGGATTTGCTCTCAGGAAAGCAATCAGCACGCTGTCGACATAGAGGGACCGATTCCTTGGACGAGATTAATGGCCGACTTACTTCCGAGGGCATGGCTTGGCTTCGTCCTGTTCGACACCACCAATCCGAACTATCGACTCGGTTTGCCGAACCGGCTCTTCGAGATGTGGGCCGCGGGAGTTCCCACAGTCGTCACCGATCAGACCGAGGTTGCAAGACTTGTGCGTCAACATGATGCTGGCATCGTCGTGCCGGATAACGATCCCAAAACCCTCGCCGCCAACGTCATACCTCTCCTGAACGACTATCCGCGTTTGATCTCTCTCGGTGTTAACGCGCAAAGAGCGGTTCGCCGAATTTACAATTGGACACCGGCATTTGAAAACCTACTTTCCCTTTATCGCACTCTCGCGATTTCTCCCTGCAACCGAGAACCGCAGCATTCTCACAATGAAATGAATCACCATGCGCAACAGAATCACGCAGGATATTCAGATACGGCCCTTCGGTGATGCAGACATTCCGCACATTGCTCGACTCCATCTACGCGCATTTGTTGGATTTGCCAATGCCCGCCTAGGATTTGGTTATGCCTGCTCGATGCTTCGCTGGTTTCGGACACATCCCCATGGAATCGCCTTGGCCGCTTGGCTCCATGATCAGGTCGTCGGTTATGTTGTCGGAGCACCGGTTGGCTACAACAGAGCGTTTCATCGAGATCTCTTTCTCCGTGGCTTCCTCAGCTTCCTGACCCATCCCAAAGCGTGGTTCAGTCGAAAGGTGTACGCAGCGATTTTTCGCCGTGTACGATCCTTTTTTACGCGAACGACTCCGGCACCATCCGTCGCTTTGCCTGAACCTGCCTACTCACTCGTGAGCATTGCTGTCTCACCCGACGCGCGTGGCCTGGGGATCGGTCAGCGCCTTCTTGCGGAATTTGAGGCATACGCCCGCCACCGCGATGCCCGTGCCATTCGTTTGACGACCCGACCTGACAACCTTCAGGCTCGGTCACTGTATGAACGCTGTGGCTGGCATTGCTCGAATATCGCGAGCACCTTGCAATATGTTCGTATTCTCGATGACCAATCATCGACACACGGTTCCTCACAGCCATGATTCGCTCTGAAAAGCCATCCTATGATGATGTCTCGAGATGCAAAGCCCTAATGTTAAAAAATGCAGAAAGGCATTTTTACAAAGACCGCCTATTTGTCCGCCTCATCACTCGCTATCTCCGAGATGGTCAAACGCTGGAAATCGGCGCTGGCGTTGGTCAGCTATCCCGCCTACTAACCGACATGGGTTTCGACGTAATAGCTACGGATATTCAGCCTTGGATGGTTGATTACATGCGCTCAATTGGGCTGAATGCGCAAATTGTTGATTGTCTTCGCATTGTCGAGACATTAAATCGACAATTCGTAAACATCCTCGCCCAGGGACCAAGTCCATTTATTACATCCAATTTAAACACTGTGGCTGACGCGTATCGAGCAGTCTACGCTGCGTTGGACCATGGCGGTCGATTCATCTTCATCCTTCCCGTGTTTCGGGACCTTCAACAATTCAGCAGCATGGCCGATCATTGGACGATCATCAAGAAATCGGGCTTCGTTCCGGTAACTTGGTTCCGCCACCAGATATTGCCATCACCGTACTACCGCCATATGCCGCAGTCAATACACAACCTTTTAGAGAGAAGTCTAGGATCGATTTTTGGTACTAGACATGTCGTTGTTCTCGAGCGTCCTTGATTTTAAATGCGAGCTATCCGGGCTGTATATTGGCGGATTTATAATGACTTCCTCCGAAGGGATCGTATTCCCGAGTTGTTTGCCCTGATAGCACGCTTTATCGAATCTGGGTATCGGACGTGCCACGTCTCATACCTGCATCACCTTTGCCAAAATCTGTCTCAAACGTGCGGGCCGCGTCTCCTTGTATTGCGAATCGACGTTGACTCTGATCTTCGCACTTGTCGGCGAATGTGGGAAAGTCTATTACGCCTGCAATCAACAGCATCGTTCTACTTTCGTCTGAACACGGCAGACACAGCACTAATGCGCGAAATCAACGCAACAAATTATGAGGTCGGTTATCATTATGAGGAGCTTTCCTCCCTTGGCAAGCAACTTGGAGTACGAACTGCTGGTTCATTGCGAACCTTGATTCCTCAAGCCCGCACGCTTTTCGCAGATAATTTGACTCGCCTTCGCGATCGTTCGAAGTTGTCTCTCACCTCCGCAGCGGCTCACGGTGATTGGCTCAACCGTCTACTGGGTGTATCAAATACCGAAGTGCTCGCAGACGAATCATTTCGATCTAGCTTAAATATAACATCTGAAGCGTATGATCCCGTCTCGCCAATTGCAGTTTCAAAGCACATCGATCGCAGTTTACCCATGGCTTGGCAGCCGCTGGACCCAATGGCCGCGTTACGGGAAAACTCTCCTGTTGTGTACCTTACACTACACCCCCGCCAATGGGGTACGAATATCGGTGTGAACCTTAAGGAGAACTTTCTTCGCACGATTGAAGGCACCACCTACCGCCTCCGAACTTGGTTGATACCCAGTTAATTTTCTATTACAGCTCTCAGCCATTCTAGGAATCCAGCGAAAGGCTTTCCGGGCACTGGATCTGACGTCGGCCACGACTGATAGCAAAAGACGAATCATGAAGAATGTCTTATCCCAGCGAGCTGAGGGATACGAATTGGCAACAGATTGAGCAGCCACTCCCAAAATCCAAGCCGGACAATCGGTTTGTGGTGCAGTCGTGGAGAAATCGTCACCGTCGACGTCGGCAGCGCTCGTTAGAACTGTTTGCGGCACAGTGCGGCGGGCTATGGTCCGCATTCGACTCTTGACCCTCGTTGTCGGGGCCCGCAACTTAATGGCAGCCGCTCGTAACAGCACAACGCCTCGCCCTTCGAACTGCAACAGCGGGCTTGAAGCAACCAGTGGTCTCCATTAGGCGTCTCTTGCAACCAAACCGTGAAGATCTCAAACGCGGTCAACTGCGATGCTGAGGTTCGGATAGGAATCCGACCCCCCGCGTTCAGCATGTGCCGCGAGACGTGGTGCGCTTCGATTTCACAGCAACGCATAACTAAACTGTGGGCTGACAATGAAACCCGATATGATCCGCGCCGCGGGCACGTTCCTTCATCTGGACATGCGGCGTCACATGCTTCCGGAAAAAAGGTAAATGAGCGGAAATGCTCGTGTTGCAGATCAGCGCACCGCACACTTCCTGCAAACCAGTATGCCCATTTACCCGCGCCGGATTAGGTCACACGACCATAGTAAGACGCCTTTTCGTTCTTGCGACTTTCGCCTGATACCTTGAGTGCGTCATAAACAACACTTATAACCAAATACGTTACCCTTTCCCTGGTCAGAAAGGCTCTAGCGAAAGCATATGTACAGACGCTTACAGCGACTGATCTCTATTTTGCGTGAGTTGCGACAGTTACCCAACGTATCTATTACCATGTGTGGAGATGCAGACTGTCGGCGCCATTACGGTTATTTTACTCGTTTTCATCGCCGACTCTTTATCGTCCGCAATAAATCCTGGGGTGTGGCTCTGTTGCAAATCCCCGACACATTCGATGAGTATCTCAAAGGCAAGGAAAAGCAGGCTTTGCGAACAAATCGAAATCACGCGATGAAAGACGGTTTTCGGTTCGATGTCTTTTCTCCTTCTGCATATGCAAAAGATATTCTCGAAATCAATCTGTCGTCTCCCCTTCGTCAAGGACTTCCGATGAATGAAGGCTATACAGACGAGCACAAAGTTTCCATTTGGATCCGCAGCCTGCCGCAGCTTTTCGGGGTCTTCAATCGTGAGGGAGCTCTTCGCGCTTATGCGAAGGTACCATTTTGTGGGGAAGTAGCTATTTTCGCTCGACTGCTTGGACATGCCGACGATCTTGAGAAGGGCATCATGTATTTGATGATCAGCGAAATTGTACGTCAATGTATTGAGAGGAAACAACAGTGCGGTCAGCCGAAATGGCTGATGTACGACACAATGGTTGGAGGAGCAGTTGGCATTAGATACTTTAAGGAGCGCCTTGGCTTCAAACCTTACAGGGTGAAATGGCGGTGGTCAGAGGGCTGCTCTTGTTCATAGGCACCTGAAACAGGCCGAAGATTGAACTTATTTCGACACATAAAAATGCGATATTGGCATCCGATTAATCTTCCGAATTTCTCGATACTTCTGCATTCCAAGATCCCGGCTCCCACATCCTCGAGAACATACCGATCGGATGAGCTTAGACCCATTTACTCAAGGAACTTGGTAAACGTGCAAAACACCGGATCAAGGCGCAGTGCTCATGACCAGAGTCACCCGCCCGCGACTTGCGTAGGGCCTTCGGAGAGTATTACGGCCGTGTATTACGTTTATTCGTCACAGTCTCCAACTGGCCGATGCTGACGAACGACCTCGCAACGTACTGATTCGTTATGAACTCCTTTCGACCCTGGCATGGCGACAGCTACTTATCTGGGGGATTGATGATGAGCTGACGCTTCCGCTCCGCAAGACGACTTCAAATGGTCCTCCTTCACAGATGCACATCGTCATTCTCAATCATTACGCGGGCTCGCCCATACACGGCATGGAATACCGGCCATACTATTTAGCGCGTGAGTGGTTGAAGGCAGGCCATGATGTCACGATCGTTGCTTCGAGCTTCTCCCACCTTCGGCGATACAACCCGACTGTTGACGAAGATCACAGCGAAGAGTCTGTCTCT
>JAOAGX010000129.1 GCA_026415535.1 Armatimonadota bacterium
GGAACCAAGAAAACTGGTATCAATGGGGCAGCTCCAGCTACGGCGATATCCATCTGACTGGCGACTACGATGGTGATGGAAAGAGCGAGCTTGTTGTGTTCAGACCCGGCAGTTCAGCGTGGTGGTATATCAAGCTGAGCAGCACCGGATATTCCAGTCACTGGAGCTATCAACGAGGCACATCCGGCGACATACCGCTAACTGGCGATTGGGACGGCGACATGCGAACAGACATAGCAGTCTACCGTCCGGGCTCAACAGGTTACTTTATTGTGTGGACCAGCAGCAGTGGTTATTCTTCGTCGCAGTCTTATGCTTGGGGAACAAGCGGCGACATACCTGTCACTGGCGACTGGGATGGCGACGGCAGGACAGACTGCACAGTGCTGCGCCAGGTTGGCTCTGCCTATCGTTGGTTCATACTCAGGAGCACCGGCGGGAGCGTCTCCTACGACTGGGGGTCTCCTAGCCTTGGCGACATAATAGTAGCTGGTGACTTTGACGGTGACCGAAAGACCGACTGCACTGTGGCGAGGCCCGGCTCCCAGATGTGGTGGTACGTGCTAGAGAGTTCAAGCGGTTTTTCTCGATCCTCGAGCTATCAGTGGGGAACTAGTGGCGACATTCCGGTCAGTTGTGACTTTGACGGTGATCGTCAGACTGACATCTGTGTGTATCGCCCAGGCAGCACGAGTGTGTGGTATGTGAAGACCAGCAGCAGTGGCTACAACTCGTCTTTCTCCGTGAGCTTTGGTTCGAGCAACTATGTTCCAGCTGGTTCTGCCCGTCAGCAACCGTTTGCTCACTAGAGCTTGCTAAAGTAAAGTGAGGTCGAAGGGCCATCTCGGGTATCCAAGATGGCCCTTCTTACAAAGGCGTCGTGCAACACCCTTATCCCTAGTTAGTTCCTACTAGGCAAGATAATCAGTATACTTATGCGGCCTCGTCGACAACAGCATATTCTCGCGGAACAAGTACGGATACAGGCTCTTCAACTTCCTCCCGCTGCACCCAGTACGACAGGTACTCCAATATGGACTCTGTAACCTCCTGACCGCCCGCGACAAGCAATATACCAGCCTTGGAGCGAATGTCTTTTACGATCTTCATTCCGACTCGTAAATCTGAAGCTCTGACAGTCCTTGCATCTACGTTAGCAGATACAGCATGTGTGTCTCCTAAGGCGAGGACCAGTCTGGGATTGTAAAGATCTGGTCGCGAAACCATAACCTTGATAGCGTCTTCAGGTGATTCTCCGTTGTTTACGAGCTGATCGAAATCAAGCGCAACCCTGAGCATCTGAGCACCGAGGTTCACCACGTCACTGCTCCCCGACACACTGCGGCTGGTAAAACTTGCAAATGGCACCTGTTGAAGGCCGACCATTTCGGCGACCGATTCTAGTCTGGGTATATTAGCCAGCAGTCTTTGGGCAACGGTCGGGTGGGAGTTTAACGCCTCCTCCTCCTGAGGAGTTAAGGATTGACCTCGCCGTGTTTTTTCTAGAATAGCAGGATCTAGTGCAACACACCCTACCTGTGACAACAGCGCTGCCAACTCGAATTGCCAACTAGTTTTGATGCTTAGGTAAGAAGCCATTCGCTGAATATAGCGTCTGATTCGCGATGCCCGACTGAATGCTATCGGGTTGGTTAGAGACAGTACGTCAATCAGAACTTGAATGCTTCCGCTCAGCGTTTTCTGCAACAGTACGCGCTCAGAGGTGATAAGATTATATTGCTGCACTGCGGCTTGTAGGGTTTTGAGTAGAGTATCCGGGCTGACGGGCTTAGTCAGAAATCGAAATATGTTACCTTCGTTGACAGCTGCAATTGCAGCCTGTAGGTCTGCGTTGCCGGTAAGCATAATTCTTACGGTATCCGGATTCCAGTCGTAAACTCGACCAAGAAAGTTTATACCGTCCATTCCCGGCATCCTTAGGTCGGAGACCACGACTGCGTAGGGGCCGTTTTTTGCTACTGCATCGAGTCCGGCCTCGGGACCTTCGGCTGTATGAACCTCGAATTGTTGCCGGAGCTGTCGATAAAAGCCGGCAAGTATGCTAGGGTCGTCGTCGACAAATAAAATCTTCTCGCCCATCTCAAGCAGCCTTCCTTTCGACAATTCCGCAAATGGACCGCCATTCGTCCAACCGATCCCACACTCCGATCTTATGCAAATAGCCCTTAGCCAGGATTGCTCGAGGAACGCTTTGTCTTGTACAATTCGCCTCCTGTTCAAGAATATCAGCCACGTGGACAGCTGTTAGCAAACAGAACTCCTTATGGATGCACCGATCGGGGGTATGGTGATATGCTACGGCTTCGACTACGGAGTCCGGTAAACCCCACAAGCCGAGTAAATAGGCTCCGACTTCCGCATGCGTTGCCCCAAACATCTCACGCTCGACCATCCAAAGAGGAATCTGATTGGTCTGCGCCTTTGCTTGCGCATCCAAATACTGGGCCGGCATATTCGAAGCGAGCACTAGCTTACCAACGTCGTGCAACACGCCGCCTGAGAAGCAGTCGTCAAGTTCCGGCTGTTTTATGCCGCCAGTAGCAGCGATTGCTCTGGTCATAGCGCCCACCTCGACGCTGTGCTTTACCAATGCCTCGATCGAAAACACTTGCATTGTTTGCAAGCTGATTTGAGAAAAGATCTTGCAAGAAAGCACTAGCCCGCTGATGGTAGACATACCCAATATGGCAACTGCGCGTTCCACGTCGGTTACTTGTTGATGCATCCCGAAGAATGCGGAGTTGACCAAATGAAGGACCTTCGCGGTCATTCCCACATCCCTTGAAACAATTTCCGCTATTTTGCGCACCCCTGATTCTGGCGAGCGTAGTTCAGCCAACAGTTCTAAATACGCTGATGGCAGACTGGGCAGACGAACAGTTTGTGAGATCAACCCCTGCAACGTTGCTTCAGAGAGCGAGTCTCGTAGTGCGCAGGCCCGTGAAATTGTTCGTCGGAGCCTTTCTGCATCGCACGGTTTTGACAAAAACTGATGGGCCA
Source organism: Armatimonadota bacterium (assembly GCA_026415535.1). GTDB lineage: Bacteria > Armatimonadota > UBA5829 > UBA5829 > UBA5829 > CALJES01. The sequence continues at coordinate 3,022 of JAOAGX010000129.1, forward strand.
CCCCAACACACCGAAAAATGGATTCTTCGCTGCTTTGGCCCGAAAGAACAATTCTTATGGTCTGGGGATATAGCTCCGCGACTTTTGCAAGAAGATCGGCTCCGTCCATACCGGGCATGCGCATATCGGTAACTACCACGTCGAAAGGCGCAGCGGCTAGCACGTTCAAGGCGCTCTCTCCACTTTCAGCGAATTCCATGACCCATTCCTTGCACATAGGCCGCAGCATCCTGCGCAGTCCGTTTAGTACGTTTGGCTCGTCGTCGACAAAAAGTATCCTCTTCAAACTATGCCGCCTCCCTCTTTTCTGCGCAATAGTCAATAGGTATCCTGATCAAAAACGTGGTGCCTTTGCCCACCTCAGATTCAAATGAGATGTCGCCGCAATGCTTGTCCACAATAACAGCATGGGCAATCGACAGGCCTTGTCCAGTTCCTTTCCCAACCTGTTTGGTAGTGAAAAACGGGTCGAAGATTTTTGATCTGATTGACTCTGGAATACCGGTTCCAGTATCGGCTACCCGAATTTCGGCCCACCCATCGCTTTTTCGCGTACTGATGGTTATCGTGCCCTTGCCTACTGATCCATCACCTACTACATCAGCAATCGCGTGTGCAGCGTTCACCAACAGGTTGAGTATTACTTGATTAAAATCATCGGGGATGCAAGGAACAAGAGGCAAATCAGGATCAAGGTCTAGTACGACTTCTGCAAAGTATTTCCATTCGTTGCGCGCGACCGTTACCGTAGTCTCAATCGCCTTGTTCAAATCCACGGGTATCTTTTCGTCGGTGCCGGGGTGAGAGAATTCCTTCATTGCTCTCACGATTTTTGAGATCCGCTCGATGCCCACCAATGACTCATTGATAGCTGTCGGAATCTCGCTGGTTAGGTAATCAATGTCCACTTCTCTTGCCAGCGCTTCGGTCTCCTCAACAAGTTCCGGCGTCAGGCTACCGGTTTTCGCTGCTGACACGAGCTCCGCATACTTGGCCAATAGCTTCAAGATATCTTCGAAGCTGTCGCTAAGAAAGCGGGTGTTGTCACCCACATACTGTGTTGGAGTGTTTATCTCATGCGCAATTCCAGCAGCCAATTGGCCAATCGACTCCATTTTCTGCGTATGGCGGAGCCTAATTTCGCTCTTTTCTCTGTCCCGTTCAGCCCGCTTGCGTTCAGTAATGTCCAGTCCAATGCAAAGAATGTAATCTGCTTCGCCATAGGCATCCACAATTGGAGACATGTATATGTGCCAAACTCGCGACCCATTCGTAGGATCATCCAGTGTCATTGCCGGTACTTCGACCAGCTTCTTACTTGCTAGCACCTCCGAGTCGATCCAAGAGAGAGCCTCAGCTTGGTCCTTGTCGAACAAGTGCTCTATGGTTCTGCCGATAATATCCTCGGTACGTCGACCGAGCATGATCTCGCTCGCTTTGTTGCACAAGACTATTCGGCGATCCTTAGCGTTCCTCAAAAATACGCTGAGCGGTAAATGGCTAACGACTGCATCTAATAACGCTAGGGCATTCTGCATTTCCCTCTCAGATCTTTTCTGCCTAGTAACATCTCGGAAAACAAGGACCACACCAGTAATTGCCCCGCTTGTGTCCCTGACAGCAGCGCAATTGTAGTCGACGGGTATTTCCTTGCCTTGTCGCGATACCAGTATGCCATGATTAATGGGAGAAACCGGTTTTCCGGTTATCAGGACTTTTCTGACTGGACAATATCTCTTCTTACGAGTACTCTCATCTATGACATTAAAAATTTCTCCAAGTGATACTCCAAGTGCTTCGCTTGCGCTCCAACCAGTTAGCTGCTCTGCAACGTAGCTGAGCAAAATAACTTTCCCTTCATGATCAACCACGATAACGCCATCACGAATCGATCGAAGTGTCACGGCAAGACGTTCAGATTCCTCGGCCATGGCTGCTTGTAGGCTCAAAACCCTTTCTCCAGCGCGTAGGCGTGCTCGCAGCTCGTTTCGGTCGAAAGGCTTGACGATATAGTCGTCGGCTCCAGCTTCAATGCCTTTCAGCAGGTCTTCTTTACTAGCTCTAGCTGTGAGCAAGATAGTGTAGACGTAGTGGCGTCGATGTAGTTCACGCAATCGCCGACATATCTGGAGTCCGTCCATCCTAGGCATCATCCAGTCTATAACTGCCATTCGAGGAGCTTCCTTATCCCGAAGTAATTCCCAAGCTTCTTGGCCATCAGTTGCGGTGACAACTTCATAGCCCCACGTGACCAGCATCGACTCGAGCATTGGACATAGGATGGGGTCGTCTTCTGCTACTAGCACCTTCATGCGAGCACCTCCACGGCGCGATCTAACTCGGGATTAGTTAAGAGTTCGCCTAGCCGCACAGCTTCAATGAGAGAAATTCGTTTAAAAATCCCTTAATACTGTTGCCGAGCATATTCCAATGCTTAGATCAACAAGTATTATCGGTGTCTACTATTCGGCTCACAAGGGAATTACGGCCACAGTTGGGCCCAATATATTATGTTTATAGATATTTATTTCGTCCGCGTAACAACACTGGGTGTGCTTAATGATCATAATATTCTAACCAATTGGCATTAATATACCATATTTGGTCTTCTAAGTACCAGTTGCGGTCCCAGCAAAGAAAACACAAAGATGCGTAAAGGCTAAAAAGGACAAGCCGGTACGTGAATTCAAAGAGCGTTATATATTACGGAGGGCTCGGCATTAGGATTTGCTTCTTATTGCTGGTTGGACCCAAAAGTAGCCTGTACAAAGTATCCTGTATTTAAACCTACCTGCGTTGACACGCCCTTGACTATGTGCTATTATGTGTCCAGCAGAATTTACACCTGCTACGTTGCCTACGGAGTCTATTCCCCGTCGCCTAAAGGATTACACTAGCCCGACAGGAAAGGGCAACACGTTTGTCTGGAGGCCTTTGTGACAGGCATCGGCCCCACATCATCGGAAGAACTGGTTATTATCCTCGACTTTGGCGGACAGTATACGCAGCTAATCGCTAGGCGCGTGCGGGAGTGTCGCGTCTATTGCGAGATAATGTCATTCGACACACCTCTCAACGCAATCAAGGCTAGGTCTCCAAAGGCCATCGTATTATCAGGTGGACCGGCAAGCGTATATGAAAAGGGCGCACCGCGCGTTGATACAGCGATATATGAGCTTGGCATACCGGTACTCGGAATTTGCTACGGTGCACAGTTGATGGCCTACCAACTAGGAGGCAAGGTAATTCCTGGAGAAAACCGCGAGTATGGCCGCACAGAGCTGGAAGTTATTGACCCTGACGGACTTTTTGCAGGTTTGGACAGGCACCTACTATGTTGGAT
>JAOAGX010000130.1 GCA_026415535.1 Armatimonadota bacterium
ATACTGTGCCTTAAACTTTTTGTTCCGGCTGCTGCGCAACCGCGCTTTTCTGAACAACAATCCTCGCTATGTGTAACTCTCCGCACAGGCACAGGATAATCCTCCAAGCTTGGTGGAGAACGCTCGGAACAAATCACTTCAGCGTGAGTTTTATGTTCTCACAAAACAACTTTCCGCCGCTACCCAACTTCTTCAACCTGCAGCATTAGAAGCAACGGCCGCTGTTCGAGTAACGCTATATAGCTGGCTCATCCAAGATGATTCCGCAACCGCATCTGGAGAAAATTACCTGAACATTTACCATGCAGATATTCCGCAAAGTAGCATCGATGATGTCCATGTCGGTTCCGATTGCGAGATTATACCGACACGGTTCGCCCGGAAAGCTAAATAGTAAGCTCAGTATTTCTCGCGCTGCATCGGCAAAAGCGGCCCCACCCGTTGACGGGATTCCTCCGCGTTGATCGTTTCTTCGGTCCCCAGCACTCTCTTATAATAATCTAATTTTTTCACTTGGTCTGATCCACGAGTGGTGAGATTGCGGCATCAAGAGATTCCTCGGTGTCGCCCACCTTGACGTTTTTGAACAAGAACCACTTCTCGGTGTGGGTAACGCTCGCGTCAGGTTCGACTCGCCTCAAAGGCCCTAGGCTTTCGACCTCCATGAAGGTCCCCTTGGTGAACGTCTCGAAATTGCAGCCGTAGTCTGGGTAAGTCGCGTCACCCTGGTATGTGAACCTCTTTACGAAAAATAACCCGTCGCGCAGGTACGCAGCCCAACCCGCCTTGACCGCCGCACCAACCTTCTGTGCAAAGTCACGACTTGCATCGGTTCGCAGTTGAACATACAGCCTGCCGAACGTCCAACGTGGATCGGTCATATCTGTGTAGTTCCAAAGCACCAAGGGTCTGGCAGGCAACAGAACCTCGCCGTGTGGCTTGAATGGCTCCTGTGGAAAGATTGTTACGCCCCCGCCATTCATTATCGTCAGCGCCCAGCAGGCCAATTCGACCGGCCAAATGCCCTTGTTTGTAATCGTGTGTTCCAGAGTAACCTCAGTGCCGCTCGAGCTAAGCGTGACCGTAATTGCTTTCTGAAGGTTGGTACCCGCCTCCAATGGCGGGATAAATCGGACGGTTGAGTCGTCAACTTGCTCAACTTTTACCGGATCGTTGTCTGGCCAATAGCTGCGGGGCATTGCTTCAGGTGCTGCCCATAACCTGTGGCCGCCATACGGTCGCCACTCACCGAACTCAGTCTTCACCGACTCGTTCGCAGGCAACTCGCCAAGAATGTTTAGTCCTCCACAAAACCCGTAGTAGATTATGCGAGGGCCAAAATCGGTGGTGACCATAACATCCACCGTGCCGTTCGTAAGTCTAGTAACATTGCCATATTGCCCATAATTAGTTTTTTCGATCTTCACCTTTCCCAAAGCTCCTCCGCTGATTACGGCGGCCAACATGACCGCCGTGATTACCTGCCTTGTTAGATGCATTACGATTCCTCCGATCCACGATTCAGCCTCATTGCTCGAACCGATTGTCTAGAAAATCTCTTATAGATCCGCCTGAGTGTGCTAACGCTCCTCAGAATCCGCACGTGCCCGCGGGACAACTTCCGTCGTACTCTGAGGCAGCCGCTACGTGGTCGCCCTTGCCAAGCTCCCGTTCAAGCACGGGTCCGACATATAGGACCTGTTCTGGCTTGCTGCCGTAACGATAGACTGTGATTCCCTTACACTTCAGCTCATATGCCATCAGGTATATGCGACGAACATCCTCTGGAGTAGCTTCACGAGGCAGGTTGACAGTCTTGGCCACAGCATTGTCGCAATGTCTCTGAAAGGCTGCTTGCATACGCACGTGCCACTCGGGAGCTATATCCATCGAGGTCACAAATAGCCGTCGCATGTCTTCGGGGACCTCTTCTAATTCGCGAACGCTGCCCCGCTTGGCAATCTCTAGCATCAGCTCGCGGGAGTGAATGCCTCTGCGCTTTGCCATCCTTTCAAACGTGGGGTTCACCTCCAATAGGCGCGTTCCCTCTAGGACCTCTCGTACATATGCAACAGCAAACAACGGCTCGATCCCGCTGGAACATGAGGCGATTATACTGATAGTACCGGTAGGGGCAACCGATGTCACCGTTGCATTTCGCAGCGGCATATTGAGAGCAGGATAAATACTCTTTTCGTAGTTCGGGAAAGTCCCTCGCTTTGAGGCAAGATCAATCGACGCCTTTCGGGCTTCGTTCAACACGAACGCCATTATCTCGTCAGCCGTCCGAATCGCTTCTTCGGAATCATACGGGATTCCCATTTGTACCAGCATATCCGCAAAGCCCATAACCCCAAGGCCGATCTTGCGATTGCCTCTCGTAAGCCGGGCGATCTGATCGAGCGGGAAATGAGTCTGGTCGATAACATTGTCAAGGAAGTGGACTCCCATGTGAACTAGTTGTTGAAGCTTGGCATAGTTCAGTGCCCCATCTTGTACAAGCCTACCCAAGTTTATTGAGGCAAGGTTGCACGACTCGTAAGGTAGCAACGGGACTTCGCCGCAAGGATTAGTACTCTCGATTTCTCCAAGCTGGGGCGTCGGATTCGCGCGATTTATCTCGTCGAGGAACGCAAGGCCCGGGTCGCCTGTTTGCCACGCCATCGTAACGATGAGATCGAACACCTCTCTCGCAGATATGCTTTTCGCCACCGAGCCATCGCGAGGATTTATGAGATCATAGGACCGGTCGTTCAAAACCGCGTCCATGAAAGCATCCGTAACTCCGACAGAAATGTTGAAGTTCCTGAGCGAGTTGGGGTCAGATTTGGAAGTTATGAACTCGATAATATCCGGGTGATCGACGCGGAGTATCGCCATGTTCGCACCGCGACGCCTGCCGCCCTGCTTGACTACATCAGTCGCGGCATCATATATGGACATGAACGAGACAGGTCCAGAGGCAATCCCACTCGTCGTTCTGACCACATCCCCCTTCGGTCTAATCCGCGAAAACGAGAATCCTGTGCCTCCACCGGATTGGTGTATGAGAGCCATTTCCTTTAGCGTCTCAAATATGCCCTCCATTGAGTCCTCGACCGGCAGTACGAAACAGGCAGATAACTGTCCGAGCTTGGTGCCCGCGTTCATCAGCGTCGGTGAATTTGGAAGAAATTCGAGCGCGCTCATAGCGGCGTAGAACTCATCCGCAGTCTTGGACACATCTGCTGATGCATCATAGAGCTTATCAGCTTGAGCAACGCAATCGGCAACGCGCCTGAACATTTCGCTGGGAGTCTCAATTACCTCGCCGCGGTCGTTCTTTAGCAAGTACCGGCGTTTCAGCACGCTTGCTGCATTTACGGTTAGTTTGAGGTCGTCTGCTACGCCTATGAACCTTTTGAGCTCGCGTATTTCGGAGCGCTCGCGCCTGTAGAGAATGTAATCCTTGGCAACTTCAGGATACCCGCGCTCCATCAAAACGCGTTCGACTACGTCCTGTATGTCCTCGACCCGAGGCGTCCTATCCGGAAATTCGCGCTCTAGGTATGCTACCACCTGGTCGGCGAGTTCGCTCGCGATACTTCCATTCTGCTGACCAACAGCGTTGAAAGCCCTATGTATCGCAGATGCGATTTTGGACTTCTCGAAAGGTTGAATTCTGCCGTCGCGTTTTTGGACCTGCGCTATCGCCATTGTCGGACCTCCATTGCTGGCTGATATACTATCACATTCCAAAGCGAAGTTGTAGGCAATCCAGATTCTGGTTCGCCCTGTACTAATTCCGAAAACCGCCGATAATCGAATCTGGAAACAACGATGAATTTGCCGATCCAGATAGAAAACCTGACAAAAACCTACAAGCTGCCGCGTGGAAGAAAGAAGACGGCTGTCGATAGCCTGTCTATCGAGGTTCCCGAAGGAGTAATTTTTGGGTTCCTCGGACCAAACGGTGCTGGGAAAACCACTACGATCAAGATCATTCTTGATTTCCTCAAACCGACCTCGGGCAATGTTAGAGTGTTTGGAAGGCTAACCACCGATCCCTTGACCCGTCGTCTCGTTGGGTACTTACCCGAGCAGCCATACTTTCACAAGTTCCTTAAACCGATCGAGTTGCTGTCAATGCACGCGGCGCTGGCGGGTTTGTCTTCGCGAGAAGCTAGACGCGCCGCCGAGGCTGCTCTCGATATGACCGGGATAGCGGATTACGCCGAAACTCCCATCGCCAAGCTTTCGAAGGGTCTTACACAGCGAGTCGGTATCGCGCAAGCACTCGTAGGAAACCCAAAGCTGCTAATTCTCGACGAACCGACGTCAGGCCTGGACCCCATCGGCAGGCGTCACACGCGCAACCTGTTAATCAGACTTCGAGACGAAGGACGCACTGTGTTCCTGAGTTCTCACCTCCTTGGCGAGGTCGAAAACCTATGTGACGTAGTCGCCGTCCTCCGAGCTGGCAAGCTCGTTGCTTACGGCACTCCGGATGACGTGCGAAGTAGCAACACACAGTTCAAAATACAAACGGTTCGCGTGGACAACCATATACTCAACAGATTGCGATTTCTTGAAGTTAATATCGAGTGTGGTGCGGACTCAACCGTCATGCGGGTCGACCCCCAAAACGCCTATGAACTCCTACGCGCTATGGAAAAGCTGGGATTGCCGTTGATCAAAATTGAGACCGAGCGAGAATCTTTAGAAGAGGCTTTCCTACGACTAGCTGCATGAACCGGATCGCGCGAGAATGTACCAAGGTGTCACAATAAGCCGTGTCTGCAACAATTCTGCCGCTTCGTTGAGGAGCGTCAATTCGCCGGAGACGCCTGGTCTTTGTTACGCCGCAAAGACCCGGCGTTAAAAGCATGTCGGTTGGTGGTGACCTGAGTGAGATCAATTTGGACAATCGCAAAAATGTCGCTCCTAGAAAACAGCAGAAAGCAAGTCTTTCATGTGTTGTGCCTGCTAATGTTGGCCGTGATTGCGGGATCAACGCTGATTTCCATTTTCACCGAGGGCGTACAGTTGAAAATTATCAAAGATTTGTGCATGACTTGCGTGTTGTTTACCGGCGCGGTGCTGTCGATTGCGCTTGGAGCAACCGGTGTTCCAAACGATGTTGAGAACCGCACGCTGTACCCAATCATTGCACGGCCTGTCGCACGTTGGCAATACGTTGCTGGAAAGTTTTTGGGCACATTCTTGACGGTAACACTGGGAGTCTCGGCTTTATCAGCAGTGTTCGGCGGGCTGATCTACCACTATCAAGGCAGCTTTGATTGGTTCCTGCCAGCCGCTACCATCTTCGCACTGCTCGAAGCAGCTGTGGTCGCAGCTGTCGCAACCACGCTATCTACATTCGCAAGTCCAGTAATCGCGGCGTCGGTATCCTTTATGGTATATCTCTGTGGCACGATCAAGATCGGCTTTTTTGGCGGAATGTTGGATCTTGCTACGAATAGCACGGTGAAATTAGTAGGCGGAATAGTCTACCATTTCTTGCCTAACCTAGAATGCTTTAACCTCAAGGCCGCTCTGGTGCACGGCGACTCAGTGCCAACCGCGTACTTAGCTCAGGTCGCGATCTACGGTCTTTGTTACACTGTATTTGTAATATGGCTCGGGGCAGTCATCTTCAAGCACAGAGAGGTTTAGTTAACTTGACCAAGGTCGATATTCTTCGCAAGCTCGGAATAATTCAATTCGTCAAGCGAATGACAGCTTTTCTCACCTGTGTTTACCTGTGCTGTGCGGCAGGAGCAGTCCAGGGACACGATGATCCCCGCGAGCTTGGACACCACTGGCGTATCGACGAATACCGCAGCGAGATGTGGTTCCAGATCCTGCTGATTGCGCTTGTTGTCAGCCTGTACATAATCTGCGTATTTGCAGTAAGGACATGGAAACGATGGATCGTCCACCGGCGATAAAACAACATCTAGCGCTTTTTGCCGCTCTTGCAACATTGTTTTGCGGAATAGCTGTGACAGAAAATAGCGCTCTCAGCACAAGACCAGTCGCACCGGAATCAGCAAAGGACTCGTCAATTTACATGCTTGCCGAGGAGTTCCGCGTCGTTTTCGCCAACCTTCTCTGGATCAAAGCCGAGCAATACCACCACGAGTACCTGCTTCGGAACCACAACTGGACCCGAAACAAGGAGCTAATGGGACTGCTGGAGTTGATCACCAAGCTCGATCCGCATTTTGTTGAGGCTTATGAGGTCGGCGCATATATCCTCGCCGAAGGTTACAATGATCCGAACCGCGCCTTAGCTTATATCCGCCGCGCGTTGGTCGACAATCCTAAATCCTGGGAGCTACACCATCTCGCAGCGATTATGCTCGTTC
>JAOAGX010000131.1:0-294 GCA_026415535.1 Armatimonadota bacterium
GCCTACGTCCGTGAGCGGCTGGCGGACATTGTAAAAGATGAGGATCTGAGCAGATACATACTCTAAAAACACTTTCACTGCTTGACTTAAATGGGGAACGAGTAAGCACCGACATGTCTCACCATAAAAACAAACATCGGAACAGGCGTCACATGGAGCCGCGGCTGGAGGGAGTTGCGCCGCCGAATCTTATAAGAGAAGACTTCGCGGCACTGGACGCCAAGGTCACGCTAAGATGCGCTCACGACGTCGAGCAGCTTGTAATAATGCAGTCAGTCGAGGGTCATTCACACG
>JAOAGX010000131.1:304-6323 GCA_026415535.1 Armatimonadota bacterium
GGGCACGGCCTGTTCTACGGCAAAAAGTTTCCCAACACGACAGTGGACGACATCGCGCGCGCCTTGCGGCTTGATCCGGGAGCTGTCAAAGCCGACCGTCAGGAGCTGATTGACGAGATAGCCGAGTTCGCGGAGCGGGCCATCACTGGGGAGTCGATGCGTATCGCGTGCAACTCAGAGGGTGATCCGCTTCTCAGATGCGGGACACTAAGGCATATAGAAATCGAGCCTCACGGGGTGCTCCAGGGGATTTACGCAGGTGGGCTGCGCGACGATCCTGAAATCCGAAAGCTAGCCAACGAGCGATACGGCGTCGAGATGGGTTACGGCAGATGCTTTTTGGTCGACCAGCAGGTAATGCGCCGACTGGGTCTGGACGGATTTGAGCTGGCCAAGCGCGGTCACGAACATGAGATTGACGAGTTCGAGCGTGCCGGGCTGTTTGCTCAGGATGGCGACGAGCACGTTCAGTATATGTATGTTCGTTATAGGGAAGGTCCTGGCGCATCCGACGACGCGGCGATTGTGATGGCGGGAAAGCTTTGGGGGTTGTCGGCCGCAGTTGGATGCTGGTTAGCGGACGCTGTCGACACGCTTGAGAAGTACGTGCCCGTCTACTCCGATCAGGACTCTGAAATCAGCCTCTTCATCGAGCGGAACTACTCCAAACTCGACCTCACACGGGACGACGCTGTAGATCTGGCGTATCTGTGCGCCATTCCCGAAGAAATGGTAGGCTCGCTGCCCGATTGTTCTCTACGCCACTTCCTCGAGATCGATCGCAAACACGACCAAACCGCGCTCGAAAGCCATCTGGCCTTCGTTGCTTCAAGACCTTTCGCCCCTATGGAACTCGACCACGGCGAGTGCACCAACTTGGAGTTTTACCAGTATATCGAGGATAGGCTTGCCGGATTCCGTAGGTTGCGGAGCTAAGTGTACGGTCGCCCTGGATATATTGAGGATCAAGATACATCAGTACCCTAGTGCGAGGCCCACTAGCCAGCCCAAGGTCATGAGGATCAGCACTATCGCCATTGCCCAGACGGCGATGTTGTAGATGCGGGAATTAGTGTAACAGCCCATCACATCCTTGCGGTTGACCAACTTAAGCATGAACACGAGAATGACGGGCAGCAGTATGCCGTTGACGGCTTGAGCGTTGATCATGGCGTTCACGAGGTGGACGTTGGGCAGCAGAACTACTATGGCGCCGAAGAGAATGCTAAACGTATACACACCGTAGAAAACGGGCGCTTCACTGAACTTGCGCGAGATACCAATCTCCCAACCGAATGCCTCGCTGTAGGTGTATGCAGTAGAGAGCGGCACGACTGCTGCTGCCAGCGTTGAGGCACCAAGAAGCCCTATTGCGAAAAGCTTCTCAGCGAACCCGTGCGCTACGGGCTTAAGGGCTGCGGCGGCCTCGGCAGCATTGTTGATTGCTACCGGTCCGCCGCGGGCGTCGTGAATCATAACCGCTGCCGCCACTATCATGAAAAACGACACAAGGTCCGTCATAAAAGATCCGACAAACACATCCAGCTTCTGATAAACGTAATCTTCCGATCGGATGCCCTTGTCTACGACAGTCGCCTGCAGAAAGAACTGCATCCAAGGCGTTATGGTTGTTCCAATGACGGCTATCGTTAGGAAGAGGAATTGAGGAGTTAGTTTGGCAGGATTCAGATCAGGAGCGTAGATGTTGCGAAACACTTCGCCCCAGTCCGGCCGAGCAAGTATGCCGGAGACGATATAGGTAGCGTAAAGAACCGCGATTCCCATAAACACCTTTTCTACGATCTTGAAGGTGCCCTTGACGACCAGCATCCAGATGACAATCGCAGCGACCGGAACCGTAATATACCTGGGAAGTCCGAATATCTCCAGGCTCACGGCGATTCCGGCGAACTCGGCTACAGTTACGCCAAGGTTGGCGATCAGCAGCGTGCTGAGAGCAAACATGGTCCATTTGACGCCGAAATTCTCTCGGATGAGTTCGCCCAGACCCTTCTGGGTCACGACTCCCATTCGCGCGCACATTTCCTGAATCATCGCAAGCGCGAACGTAATAACAATAATTACCCAAAGGAGATCGTAGCGATACATCGCGCCGGCTTGAGTGTAAGTAATCACGCCGCCCGCGTCGTTGTCCGCCGCTGACGTGATTATTCCCGGCCCAACAACTGCAAGGAACGCAAGCAGTCTGTAGCGGCCGAGTCGCCTCATATCGCAGACCTCCTTTCCATTCAGTGATTGAATATCGCGAGTTGGGAAACACGGATTCTAAGCGTGAATACGAGGGCGGATCTGCTTCGCCCCCCGGTTCCCCGCCTTCGGTTCTAGGCTGTACACCTTCTCTTTTCATCTTTCATCGCCATATCCTAGGCACTCGTCTTCGCCAGTCTTCGGGCAATATCTCTTCCAATGCATCGTCGACGGTTACTATGCCCTTCAGCTCGTTCTCTTCGTCAACTACCGGCACTGCCAGTAGGTTGTAGTCGGAAAGCGTCTGAGCCACCTCCTCAATGGGTGCGTCGGTGTGTACATGGATCACTTTTTCGGTCATAAACTCTTCGACTTGCGTGTCGGGCTTGGCCACGATCAGGTCGCGAAGCGATATCACACCCACTAGGTGCCCGGCGGAGTCAGTCACGTATACGTAATATATAGTCTCGGCGTCCGGTTCGAGTTCGCGAATCTTATCAATGACTTGCTGAGCCGTCATGTCTTTGGAGATCGAGACGTATTCGGTTGTCATCAATCCGCCAGCGGTTTTTTCGTCGTAGGCCAGGAGTTCTTTGACGTCTTTGGCCTCTTCGGGTTCCATTTCTTCGAGGATGTCCTCGCGACGCTCTGCGCTAATGTCACCGAGAACATCGGCAGCTTCGTCCGGTTCCATTTCCTCCAGAATGTCGGCTGCGAGTTTGTCCTCAAGGTTCTCGACGATCGATGCTTGCACTTCGGGGTCAGCCTCAACGAGCACGTCGGCGGCGGTCTGCACATCTAGGTCCTCGATAACGTCGGTCCGCTGGTCCGGATCGAGTTCGTTGACGATCCGGGCTATATCAGCCGGGTGAAGAGCGCTCAGCCGAGCAGCAGAGACTCGCAGTTTGAGCCTGCCGACACCGCGTTCGAACGTTTCCACGTCGTGCCAAGCAATTATCTTGGAACCGGGTTTGATCTTAATGATCTTAGCGAGTTTGTCGGACAGATGCATAAGGCCCATCCGGCGAAGTAATCCCCTAGTTCCCGTATCAACCCCAACTAGGTAAAGCCGGCCGCCAGACGGTTCGAGCCGAACATCGTTCACGCGAACCACTCGGTAATCGTGAACGTCTACGATCTGCTTGTCCATAACGTTGTGCGCTAGCAGCAGGTCCTGATCGGTGATTTCATATTCTTCTATTTGATCCGTTGGCACGCGGAGCGAAAAACGCTCGGTTTCGGGATCATAGTTGAAACAGCTCCAGACGATGTCTCTTGTGCGCCGTCGGCTGACACGTACAACGACGGCAGATATAACCGGCAGATGCGGCGCCGGAGAAGCCACTAGGTCAACCAGCTTCCCTAGCTCCCGACCTTCCGGGTCCTTGATTATCTGTCCGAGGACATACGATAGATACATCGCGCTATACTTTACCTTGCCGCCGGCGCAATGTCAATCCGGATTTGCGTGGAGGTAGTGTATGCGGAGGACAGCAGATTTGGCGCTTTTTCGGATGTTGTGATGCGAGATTTGAAGTGGGTGTTGGATGGGAGCTTCGAATGGGAAGCGAGCCACCGGGTTGGCTGCAGTTTTTACGCGCGAAGCTCTGAAAGGTGCGAGTACAGGAGCGGTTACAGGACCAGGGAGATTCTGACTTGGTTTGGCAGTTTCAAAGACGTGCGTTTTTTTAAGGCTTAGGTGTTCGAGATATGTAGCATTGCTATTGGTTTCCTGGCCGGCTTACGTTGCCGGATGTGGAGTAGCAGGGACGGGTGTTTTTGGTATTGGGAGGCATAGACACTGATTGCCTACCAACGACGGTTTGCAGTTGAGGCCAGCTCTACCCATGCTTTGCAGCCGAGCTGGAGAAGGACTTGGGCAAGCAGTTGGCGTTCTTTGACTGCCCTAAAGCACACAGTCAATACATCAGAAGTACCAACCCCGTGGAAAGACTAATGGCCGACACTCGAAGCCGCACCTGGTGCTGGGCAGTATTCCGAAATCCGGACAGCTGTTACAGACTCTTATACAGCTTGTTCTGGCAACGAAACAACGACTGGAATGAGCACCCCAAGCTCAGTTTTACACATTAGAATCGACACGACCTTGGTTCACGGCTGGTTTGGGCTGTTGCTGTAGGCCGAGTTTTTGGTTGATTCTACTTTGACCACAGGAGTAAGCGACTTCGGTTGCGTTTTAGTGGAATCGGCCATAAAGCGCCGCACTCCGGAACATTCGGTGTTTCGGGACTCTTTACCCAAGGTACCGAGGCTTTTCGTTCGGGTAAGACAACTATCTCTGAGCTGTGGATAACGTAGCGCTACAGTGCTGTGCATCACGCGGCGCTCAAAAGAAAGTACAGTGAGACCGGATTTAGGTAAGGCGTTGCTTATCAATATCACGTACGGTTTCAACCTTGTTTTTTTGGTTAACCCTCCAATAAAAGCAATCAGGTTCAGCACAATATGCCTTGATTGTCCCGAGTTTTGCCGAATGAGTGCTCCTGCTATACGGAAACTTTCACATTACGCTTGCAAAAAAAGCCAATTACTGATAGAGTAAGCTAAGTCGTCTTGCCGTTGTCTGCAGACGGAAGGTTTTCGACAAGCCGCGGGGCGAACCTGTAGTATTGGCGTCGCTGTGGAAGCGAAGAGAGACTGTTTGGGAAGCACCGGGCGTCATTTTTTTGACAGTTGCTCCCACGTCGGTTCCGTCTACAGCAAATCCGTTTGAAATCCACTCCGCAAAGCTTGAAGCTGGGGGCGAAACATGAACGCACTGCCTGTCGGTCCGGAGCAAGTGGCTACAAGTGATCAGCGCGCTCGCTACTTCGAGGACTTGGAGAGGTGGGGGTTTGACGTTCCATACAACGCATTCTACGCGCACTTGTTTGACGATGTCGTCGGGCGTCTACGTGAAGCTTATGCCGAGTTCGCATCGGAGGCTCACCGCAGAGGATATCCTGCCTTTGTACAAATTCAGTCCACCGTCTGCGCTGGCGACAGAGTCGGCATTGAGGAGGCACAATACAACCTCAAGAATGAACCCGGCCGATGGGGTGAGAAAAGGTTTTTCGCTTCGTTCAGCTCGGATGCTTGGAAGAACTACCTGAAAGAGCTCACAACGCTTTTTGTTCGCGAATACGGCTATGACGGCGTGGTCTTTGAAGAGCCTATGTACCGGGTTGATATACCCGGTACGAAGGACCGGTTCTACGAAAAGTTCAGGGCTGCATTTCCTGATGTGAAGTACCCCGAATCCCGGGAGGAGACTTCAGAATACCTGCGCGTCCAAGAGGCGAAGGCCGATTCCCTAGTGAGGTTCTATACAGATCTTGCAGCTCACGCCAAGTCGGTCGGCGCGAGATACGTGGGCGTGATGCCGTGGTTCTTTATTCCTACCGTTGAAAACACTCCCGAAGGTACCCTTAACACCTCATGTGACATCAACGCCATTGCACGAATACCAGATGTAGATCTACTAGTCGTTCGCATGCAGCCTGACAACATATTCTTTGGCGTAATGCGCACCGGCGACGAGATGAGTAAATCACCTCTGCTTTATTACGTTGAGGTGATGGCACACCAGCTGGGTAAGGAGATCATAGCGGTCAACAACCCGACCGATGAACACACTGACTATCCGGCATTTCCTCTGATACCGTTCGAGTTCTTCCGCGATGCAACGCTGGCTTCCCTCGCTGCTGCGCCAAATGGTTTTACCCGCCACTGGTATGGCCAGAACTACGGCAAGGACGACAGGCATATGGAAGTACTGAGTCAGGCAGCGTCTTGCACAAGTAGGCTGGGC
>JAOAGX010000012.1:0-3954 GCA_026415535.1 Armatimonadota bacterium
TTGGTCCTTCTCTTTGCCTTCTTTAATGATCGTAACTCGCATCTCCTCGCCTGGAAGAACAACGGGCTTTAGCGCATTCGCCAGCTCGTTGATGTTGAGTACATCGACACCTTGAAGCTCGGCTACCCGGTTCAGGTTGTAGTCGTTGGTAATAATTGCGCCGTTTACCTGCCGCGCGGCAGCAACCAGTCGCGCGTCGACCTCGCCGACTGTTTCGCCTACTGCAAGATCGGAAACTTGAAGATTCGTCTCCTTTTGCATCTGGTTTAGAATATCAAGTCCTCTTCTTCCGCGAGCCCGCTTGAGCGAATCGCTCGAATCCGCTATCTGCTGCAACTCATCCAGCACAAATCGGGGGACGATTATTGGCCCTTCGACAAACCCAGCGCGACAGATATCGGCAATACGGCCGTCGATTATAACGTTAGTGTCCAAGAGCTTCGGCCTGCAACCGCTCCTGTCGTAGTCGCCCGTAACGGCGGGGGCAGAAGTAGGAAAGTAAAATCTGATCTGTTCTTTGAGGCTTTCGAATGCAACAACAGAGACATAGCAAAGCAGAACAGCCAGCGATCCCGTGACCCATACTGGCGTAAGCAAAATGCTTCTTATAAGTGCTGTAATGAGCAAGCCCGATATTACGCCTCCGAAGAACAAAAGTTTTTCAGTAGGCGACATAGTGTTCCACCTGGAACGAGCTCGGTTGGCCTGAGCAAACGCCACGCGCTCCACCACGAAAGCCAACATCGCGCCCACAAGCAAGAAAGCCGCAGACAACCACAACCTGTCCGTCTTACTTAGCTGTGTGGGATTCTGCGGAATCCAGAGAAACCAACTGTTCTCTCCTCTCAGATAACTGTCCACGAGCTTGAAGTAACGTTGTGCTACTAGGTGGCCCGCATATGTTCCAAGCACAACCATTAAGAACGTAAATAGCGGTCGCAATAGTCTGCTGTTGAGTCGCACCGGCATCACCTCCTTTCGCAACCGACAACTGCTGACTACCGATCCACCTCTCCCAACACAATGTCAAGGCTGCCCAATATTGCAACAAGATCGGCCACCTTCCACCCCCTGACCATCTTAGCTAACGCGCCCAAGTTGATGAACGATGGAGAACGCCACTTGAGCCTGTAAGGCTTGTCCGAACCGTCACTAATCAGATATACGCCGAGGTCCCCCCTTGATGACTCAATATGATGGTAGACCTCTCCTTCGGGAAGCTTGAGCCGCTGAGGTGTTTTGTACTCGAGTCGACCTGGCGGCAACATATCGAGAGCCTGTTCAATTATATTCAAGCTCTCTCGGATTTCTTGCATACGCACCAGATACCGAGACAGAGAATCGCACCCATCGAAAGTCGCTATACTCCAATCGAAGCGATCATAAACAGAGTAAGGATCGGCCTTGCGAACGTCGTATGCAACCCCTGAGCCTCTTAGAGAAGGACCACTCATCGAGTAGTTGATGGCATCCTCCGCACTAATTATGCCGATTCCTCGCGTGCGAAGTATGAATATTTCGTTGTTGGTCAACAGATCGTCGTACTCGCGGAGCCTTTCGCGCTGCTTCTTGACGTATGCGCGCGCCTTTTCGATGAAACCATCCGGCAAGTCGTGCGAAACCCCGCCGGGGCGGAAGTAGTTGTAAGTAAGTCGCGCACCGCAAGTCATTTCGAAGAGATCTAGTATGTCTTCCCGCTCGCGCATACCGTAAAGAAATGGAGTTGTAGCACCTAGGTCGAGCCCCATTGAGCCGTAAAATATCAGGTGGCTTGCAATTCGTTGGAGCTCCATCATTATGACGCGTATGAACTCCGCGCGTTCGGGAACTTCGATCTGTCCGAGCTTTTCGATGGCGCCGACGTATACCGCGTTTTGGAGCATCGACGACAGATAATCAAGCCGGTCGGTTATGGGAATGAATTGGATGTAGGTCCTCATCTCGGCGAGTTTTTCGATACCTCGGTGCAAATACCCGACGTCAGGCTTGGCATCGACGACGACCTCGCCGTCAAGCGTGATTTCCAATCGCAAAACTCCGTGCGTAGACGGATGTTGCGGACCCATATTGATTTCTACAAGCTCGGTTTTAATCCGGGATGACATAGTCTTTTCTCAGCGGGTGACCTTCCCAGTCATCGGGAAGCAGGATTCTACGCAGGTCGGGGTGGCCTCTGAAAACGACACCCATGAGATCGTAGACTTCTCTTTCCTGCCACTCCGCACCTCTCCATACGGGAACAACTGAATCGACTTCCGGCTTGTTACGATCCAGGTCGACTCTCAGTACGACCTTGGCGTTTGTCGCGAGGTTGGTCATCCGGTAGACGACTTCTATACGATCCCGCCAGTCGATAGCGGTAATGTCGGCAAGATAGTCGAATGCCAGTTCCGGCTCCGATCTCAAGAACCTGCACACGGCAACCAGCAACAAAGGATCTAGTTTGACGTTCAGAACTCCGTCTATTTCCGCTGTCTCCCGAACTGCATCGGGAAATGTGTTTCGAATTGCTTTTTCGACAAATTCAGACATAATCTATTTCCAGTTGGCGAGTTTCAAACTGTTATTCGCCATTCTGTCGGAATCGACAGGAAGGTAAGCGGGTGGCGTTTTAAAACTATCGCGAGTGCTTTTCCTCGACCCGCTCGCGCATTTTCTCCTTGAGCTTCTGAACGGCATAGATAAGAGCCTCAGGGCGAGGAGGACAACCAGGAACGTAAACGTCAACCGGGATGATCCTATCCACGCCCTTCAACACGGCGTATGAGTCGGCGAATGGTCCTCCTGCATTCGCGCAACTGCCGGTCGAAATAACGAACTTGGGCTCCGACATCTGCTCGTACAGCCTCTTTACACGTGGCGCCATCTTCTTGGTAACAGTCCCCGCTACTATCATAAGATCAGACTGACGAGGCGTCGCGCGAAACATCATGCCAAATCGGTCTAGGTCAAAGCGAGCCGCGCCTGCAGCCATCAGCACCTCAATGGCACAGCACGCCAACCCAAACGCGAAATACCACAGCGACGACTCCCGACCCCACTCAAGGACCTTGTCAACAGTCGTCGTCAGAACCGCTCCGCCGGGAATCGCCTCAACATAGTCAAAAACACGGTCGATCGGCCGATCCGTTATCTCCATTCGAGAACCCCCTTCTTCCAGGCGTAGATCAAACCGACGGCCAGAACTCCCACGAAAATCACCATATCCACCAGCCCAAGGAGTGCCAGCGCCCTAGTCTTCGAGAATCCTAACAATCCTGCCGCCCAAGGAAATATGAATACCGCCTCAACATCGAAGATCAAAAATATCAGGGCGTAGATATAGTACCCGACTCTGAACTGCAACCATGCAGGGCCAAACGGAACCTCTCCACACTCGTAAGTGTCGAGCTTTTGTCCGACCGGCTTATGTGGTCGAAACAACGAGGACAAAGCAAGAGTGATCACGACAAACGCGATCCCGACTACGAGGAATACGGCAACCGTAAGAAAGTCCTTAGCTAACATGGCTTCTCCAAGGCCTCAGTTATCAATCACAATTCTCTGTGTTTGACCTGCTCAGAAAGATATGAGATTGTCAATTGTAAACCGGCAACCGACAACCTCTATTTGACCTCCGCTCTCAGACTGCCAATGACCTTGGCCAAGGAAAACATAGTGGTCGCGTCGCCCTCGACAAGCTTGATGTGGGTAGCATCGACAAAGTCTGTAGGCATAGTAGCATCAAAAGGCACCCATTCGCCCACCCAGCACTCTACCCACGCGTGGTAGTAAAACCCGTCGTTCAGGTACAACAGCCCCGATACGACCTTCGAAGGCACGCCCACGGCTCGCGCCATTGCAGCGAAAAGCGTGGCGTAATCTCTACAAACCCCTATCTTAGATTCTAGCACATCACTGGCCGAGCGCGTAATCCCAATATCGGCTCGTATCTTAAGATTGGAGCTGTCTCTT
>JAOAGX010000012.1:3964-17413 GCA_026415535.1 Armatimonadota bacterium
GAGTAAGTCCATGCGCGAATCTTGGAGCAAGCCGAGTATGCCCTTTTCGTATCGCCAACTATTTTTTTGGCCTGTTCTCTCACAGCCGGAGAGTCGCTGTCGACGAAAGGTGTAGCCGCAAGATACTCGTCGAAACCGATTTTTCTTATCGGTAGAAAAACTGACCTACGTGGGTCGAACCTAGTTGCCCTTACGCTGAATCTGAAAGAGTCCAGCTTCCCTTTGATACGAGATACCTTCTGACGCGCATCGCTTATCGCCATGCTAGAGTCTTCGAGGCCTATTAGGATTACGTCCAGCGACTTCGCCTCACGAGGTGTCTTGACAGGCTTGTCAGTCTTGACTCGCGTACGCACGGCGAAATCTTCTATGGTTCCAACCAGCCCGCCGATTGCTTGCTCTCGCGTCTCGCGGACCATCAAAATGCCCATCATTGCCTCGACCTTGACGACTTCACCAGTAGCATCCTGCCAGATCGTCATCGTGCCCATGGGGGTAACGTTAGACAAAACGAACGTGTCGTATTCCTTATTATCGAGAATGATCCTCTCTTGTCTCTCCACCTTTACTCTAAGACTCTCGATTGCGAGGGTGAGAGGATTGAAATAGTTCATATCGTATTGTTTGCCAAGCTCGGGCGTTCGGTCCAGTGTCGCAAACATAGCGTCTCCGACAAGACTCACGCCCTCGGGTATCGAGACGGACTTCTTTGAAGAGCTAGCACCTGACGACACAACGCACTCAACTGCGGTCTTCGTAAACTTGGCAGTTACAGTGGTCGTTCGCCCCCCGCTAGACATGGCAAATTCTTCGTAAACCGGCCTATAGTTGTGGTCGACAAAGACGACTGTGGTAACTTCTTGTTTGAGCTCGGCCCCCAAAACCGTGAGTCGAGTGCTGAGGTTGCTGGCGATTCTGTAACCATTGATCCCGTCGAATTGAGCAGGATCTATTCTGAGTGATAGGTACCCGACTTTGCTTCCTCCAACATAAGCACCCATCCAACACTCGTACGGAAGTTTATACGCGCTAAGACGCGCAGAAATTGTTATCAGCATACCAACTAGGATCCACTTCTTCATGTTCATGGGTAATAGAGAGTCAAAGGCCGAAAATCGAAAGTTACTAAGATCCGCTGAATATTGTCCCGGCCACTTAGACCTTGGACCCTAGACCTTAGGCTTTGATTCTAAGATTAGCCTCTCCGGCTTGCAACGTGGAGGCGCGTCAGCGCACGTTTGAGCGCTGCTTGAGCGCGGTCAATGTCGATATCGGGGGAATGGGAGGCAATCCGTTCTAAGGCTCGGTCCCTAGCTCTTTCAGCACGCTCGACGTCTATCTCTTCACAAAGTTCCGCGCTCTCGGCGAGAATTGTGACCCTGTTCTCGAACACCTCCATGAACCCGCCGCAAACGGATATATAGTCCCAGTCACCGTCGGCCTTGCGGAAATCAATCTCGCCTATGTCAAGCTGCGTCACGAGCGGGGCCCGGTTGGCAAGCGCACCCAAATATCCCTCCACACCAGGCGCAATTATGGAAACCACGTGGTCATTTGAATAAACCACTCGGTCCGGAGTTACAACTTCCAGCTTGAAGGTTCTTTCAGACATTTTAGTAATCAGTATTCGTATCCAATAAGTCCATACGCCCAGTGCGGGTACAAACCGGCGCTATTGCCCAACCGTTGAAGACAAACCCCGAGGACAAAACATTAGTGGGTCGTCCTTAGACTGCCGCTTCCATCTTCTTGGCCTTCTCCACAGCCATCTCTATCGGACCAACCATATAGAACGCTTGCTCGGGAAGATGATCCCACTTGCCCTCGAGTATCTCCTTGAATGATCGAACCGTGTCTTCGCGCTTCACGTACTGGCCCGGGAGTCCCGTAAAAACCTCCGCTACAAACATGGGCTGCGATAGGAAGTTCTCGATCTTTCGTGCACGAGCAACGATTAGCTTGTCCTCGTCCGAAAGTTCGTCAACACCCAAGATCGCAATAATGTCCTGTAGCTCCTTGTATCGCTGCAATACCTGCTGGACTCCACGAGCGACTTCGTAATGTTCCTGACCTACTATCTCCGGCGAAAGGATCCTCGAAGTAGACGCAAGTGGGTCGACCGCCGGAAATATTCCCCTCACGAAAATCGACCTTTCGAGGTAAGTAGTCGCATCGAGAAAGCTAAACGTGGTTGCGGGAGCAGGATCGGTCGGGTCATCGGCAGGTACATAGATTGCCTGGATCGATGTGACCGATCCGCGGACGGTAGACGTTATTCTCTCCTGCAAAGCGCCCATTTCGGTCGCGAGCGTAGGCTGGTAACCAACAGCGCTCGGCATCCGTCCTAGGAGCGCCGACACCTCCGATCCCCCTTGTACGAACCGAAATATGTTGTCTATGAACAGGAGGACGTCCTGACCCTCGGCGTCGCGGAAGTACTCGGCCATAGTAAGCGCGGACAAACCGACGCGCAATCTTGCACCAGGCGGCTCGTTCATCTGCCCAAAGACCATGGTCGTCTTATCGATGACTCCGCTGGCCTGCATTTCGAGCCACAGGTCATTGCCTTCGCGCGTTCGCTCGCCAACGCCCGCAAAGACTGAAAACCCGCCGTGCTCTGTGGCAACATTTCGAATCAACTCGGTGATCAAGACCGTCTTGCCAACTCCGGCGCCTCCAAACAACCCAATTTTGCCGCCCTTGGCGTAGGGGCAAATCAAATCGACAACCTTTAACCCCGTCTCAAACATTTCCACTGCCGGCACCTGTTCTTCAAACGAAGGCGCCGGTCTGTGGATTGGAAGGCGTTGCGTCGCCGCCACCGGCCCGCGGTTGTCAATCGGATTTCCCAGCAGGTCGAACACGCGCCCAAGCGTTTCCTTCCCAACCGGAACCGTGATCGGTTCGCCGGTATCAACAGCCTCCATCCCGCGCACAAGGCCGTCGGTTGACTGCATAGCCACGCATCGCACGACGTCGTTGCCAATCATCTGCGCAACCTCCGCCGTAATAGTGCGGCCTTGCACATTAGGAATCTCAATCGCATTAAGAATCTCCGGCAGCTCATCCGGTGGGAACCGAACGTCTACCACCGGCCCGATAACCTGGCAGACTCTACCTGTTGCCATATGTCCTCCGAACAAGTTTTCAGTTTTCAATCGTGGATGCTGATGCGCAAATGCCTAATCCAACGCTGACTGCACGCCAGAAACCAACTACTACCTCAGGGCCTCAGCGCCACCCACAATCTCCGTAAGCTCTTTCGTGATCGCCGCTTGCCGGGCCTTGTTATAGGCAAGAGTAAGGGTGTCGATCATTTCGCCCGCGTTCTTAGTCGCAGCAGACATAGCAGTCATTCGAGCGCCCTGCTCACTTGCTTGAGCTTCGACAAGCGATTGGTAAACTTGCGTATCTACATATCTGGGAAGAAGCGCACTGAGAAGTTTCCCTGGTTCCGGCTCGAATTCGAACTCAACATTCGCGATCTCACCTGTGACGGCTTTCTCCATAGGGAGAAGCCTTACGACTGCCGGTTCCTGCCTCATAGCCGTAACAAACCGTGCGTAGACCAGATATACGGCGTCAACCTGCCCGCTTTCGAACATCGAGCGAATCTGGCTAGTCAGCCTGCGCACGTCGCCAAATGTAATCGTTGAACCTGGCGCCTCTACCTTCGCTACGATCTCGTATGGCCTGCGTCTAAAGAAGCCGACTGCCTTCTTGCCTACCAGAACCAGTTTCACGTTTTCAGGCTCTCGATCACCGATTGCACTGATTGCCTTGTGCATTACATTGACGTTGTAACTGCCTGCGAGGCCCCGGTCGGCTCCTATTACGACGAACGCGACTTTACGTTCCTCGCGCGCTTCCAACAAAGGATGCTCAATGGCGCCTGTGCTCGCGGCTAGGTTCGCAATCAGCTCGCTCATCTTACGAGCGTAAGGACGCGCCGCCTCGGCCCTCGCCTGTGCTTTCTTAAGCCGAGCCGCCGCCACCATTTTCATGGCGTTTGTAATCTTCTGTATGTTCTTGACCGTGCGTATTCTGCGACGGATTGCTTTTGGAGTCGGCATTAAGCGCTGAACCGTCCCTTGAATTCCTCGATAGCCTTTTTGAGTGTCTGTGCCGTTTTCTCGTCGAGTTCGCCAGTTTCTTCGATTACATGGCCCACGTCAGGGTAACGATCGGCCATGAATTCGTACAGCTCTTTCTCGAATCGCCGACAGGCGCTAACAGGTAGATCATCAAGATAACCATTAGTAGCCGCATATATGATTGCTACTTGGTCTGAAAGCTTCATAGGTTGATACTGCGGCTGCTTTAGTATTTCGACGATTCTTTCCCCGCGCCCGAGCTGCGCTAGAGTCGCCTTGTCGAGATCGCCGGAAAACTGCGCAAACGCGGCCAGCTCCCAATAGCGCGCCAGGTCGAGCTTGAGCATACCTGTAACGGTCTTCATGGCCTTCTTTTGCGCGCTCGACCCTACTCTCGAAACTGACGTCCCTACGTTGATAGCCGGTCTGATACCGGCATAGAAGAGGTCTGGCTCGAGATATATCTGGCCATCGGTAATTGAGATAACGTTTGTTGGAATGTAGGCGGCTATGTCTCCTGCCTGAGTTTCGATAATTGGCAGAGCTGTTAACGAGCCTCCTCCAAGTTCGTCACTAAGCTTGGCTGCACGTTCTAGCAGTCTAGCATGCAAGTAGAATATGTCTCCGGGATAGGCTTCCCGACCAGGTGGTCTTCTCAGAAGCAGTGAAACCTGGCGATAAGCCTGAGCATGCTTGGACAGGTCGTCGTAGACAACAAGGGCGTGGCGACCACTGTCTCGGTAATACTCGCCCATCGCGCATCCGGCGTAGGGCGCTATATACTGAAGCGGAGACGGATCACTAGCCGACGCAACAACGACGGTCGTGTACTCCATCGCACCACTTTTCTCGAGTATGTTAACGATCGCAGCGACAGTCGAAAGCTTCTGTCCGATCGCGACATAAAAGCAGTGGACGTCCTGCCCCTTCTGATTAATGATCGTATCGACTGCTATGGCCGTCTTGCCAGTCTGGCGGTCGCCGATTATAAGTTCGCGTTGACCACGGCCGATTGGAATCATCGAGTCGATTGCCTTGATCCCTGTTGCAAGCGATTCCTTTACCGGCTGTCTCTCGACTACGCCCGGCGCGCGAGACTCGACAAATCGCCTTTCGGATGTTACAATTGGCCCCTTCCCGTCCACAGGATCCCCCAACGGGTTGACAACGCGTCCTACCAGCGCGTCCCCTACCGGTACGTCGATAATGCGACCGGTGCGTCTGACCTGATCGCCCTCCTTGATATCGACGTCCGGACCCAAGATAACGCAGCCCACGTTGTCTTCTTCGAGGTTCAGGATCATACCCATGACCCCATTGGGAAACTCGACCAGCTCGCTCGCCATCGCGTCCTGAAGACCATATATACGAGCGATACCATCGCCCACCTGAAGCACGGTCCCGACCCCAACCTCTGTAATTTCCTTCTCGTATCTCGCAAGGTTTGACTCAAGTATTCGGGCTACTTCGTCAGGACGTATGTTCTCCGCCATTGACTCACTCCATTAGTTTCTCTTTGAGCACTCTTAGCTGACCTCGAATTGAGCCATCGATCACCGTGTCTCCTATTCTGACCGTCACCCCCCCAATAACGCCCAGATCAACCACCGTTGAAAGCTCCACCCTTTTCCCTGTCAAACGCGAGAGCTTTTCGGCCAGAAGCGACTCCTCTGAACGAGTCAACGGTATCGCCGAAGTCACCTCGGCCTTTACAATTCCGCGCGCTTCGTCCGCAAGGGCAATATACTCGGCCTGTACGTCAAGGGCTATTTCCTCGCGCCGCTTGTCAATAAGCAGATCCAAGAAAGACAATGCCAACTCATGGACCTTGTCGGCAAAGAGTTCTCTCACGACGGCTTTTTTTCTGTCACGAGGTATTAGTGGAGATCGAACAGCCTTCATCAGCGAGGGAGCAATCTCAAAAGTGTATGCGACGAATCCAAGATCGCTCTCGACTCGATCGACTGCATCGGCCTTTCGAGCTGCCTCAAAAAGCGCTTTAGCATATCTTCGCACGATCCGTCGCTCGACCATCAGGATTCACCTGTCACATCGTCTCCTCTACTCTTAGAAGAAGGACCAGAAGTAAAGTCCTCCCCTCTATCTGTAGAAGAGGAGTTGGGGGTGAGGTCTTCGATAAATTTCCCAATCAACTCGCGGTGCTTGGCATCATCGAGCTCTTTTTCAATCAACTTACCCGCAGCATCTACAACCAGATTAGCGACAGCGGATTTCAATTCGACGAGCGCTTTTTGCTTTTCACGCAAGATCTCCATCTCGGCCTTTGCAAGGATATCCTCGGCCTTGGCACGAGAGTCGGCAATTATCTCGTCCCGCATTGCCTGGCCTTCCTTAAGGGCCTCAGTTATTTTGGCGCGCATTTCCTCGTCGGTCCTCGCAAGGTGTTGCTGATACTCAGCCTTTAGCTCTTCGGCGGCGGCTTGCTGAGCCTCGGCATCCCGATAGCGAGCCTCAACCTCGTTTTGCCGCGCCTCGAGAATACCGGCGATCGGCTTGAACAAGAACCGCCGGAAGATAACCAACAACACCAGGAATCCGAGTATTTGAACTATAAGGACTCTGGGGTCAATGTTCAGAATATCCACGCGTCCAACTCCGCGCTGCTCCGGCAATCACGAAAACACGAAATGGCGATACAATCCCGTTTTCGCGTTTCCTGACCCGGTGCTTTTGTAATGAGATTCCAAAGAGCTTATTTACCGACGATTCCCATCAGCGTCTTTGCGCTAGGAACTCCCAAGAACAACAGGATAAGAGAGATCAGAAGCGCATAGATCACCAGGGACTCAATCAGCGCGAGTCCTATGATCATAGCTATCTGAATCTTGCCTGCCGCTTCAGGCTGTCGAGCTATACCCTCCAGAGCCGCACTGGCAGCCTTCCCTTGTGCGGCAGCTCCCCCGAGCACCGCAATTGGGACTCCGAAACCTATGGCGAGTATCAACGCCACAATCCACATGAACCTTTACCTCCTAACCCCGGCATGGCCGGAACTAATGCCGACATCTACGAAAATGTCAGTGATGCTCCTCGTGGCCAGATATGGCCACTGTTATATAAATCGTCACTAGCATCGAAAAAACAAGTGCCTGAACGAAGCTAGTGAATATTGCGAATATGAGCATTGGAAACTGCAATGGGACAAGAAACTTGCCAAGCACACTGGTCACGATCAAAATGATGATTGCTATGACCATATCCTCGCCAAATATGTTTCCAAAAAGCCTAATGGAAAGCGAAAGCGGCCTAGCCAGTTCACCTATTAGGTGTATCGGCAGCATCAACGGCGCAAGAGCCAACGGCTCGCCCATAAAGTGCTTCAAATAATTTACCAAGCCTTGCTTGCGAATTCCGTAGAACTGAACTATCAGGAATGCGACAATCGCAAGGGAAACGGTTGTGTTGATATTGGCAGTCGGACTGGTCAGACCCGGAATCAGACCTAGTAAGTTTAAACAGAGGATGAAGATAAAGAAGGTGCCGATGATGGGTGTAAGTGTTTTCGCCTCTTCACCCACAATTCCTCGCACGAAAGAATCGAGAGAGGTCACACAAAACTCAAGGAATGTCTGTAACTTGCCGGGATTTCGAGTTCTCAGCCTAGGCCGAGCCAATATCACAATGGCCGACAAGACTAGCACTACCAAGAAAGTCTCCGGCACAACTTCGGGCAGCCAATCTGGCAATATTTTGTAGTGGTAAAGCCAGTGAAGCCACGTGCCGTGTTCCAGCCCGTTGCCGTGTCCCTGTCCGTGTTCCAAAACGCTCTCCTTAGCGTCTGACGATGAGAATTCCCAGCGCCTTTAGGACAATTACGGCCTGAGTCAGAATGACTCCCGCACAGAAGGCGGCTATTGCTTCAAAGCTCCTGCCTCCTATCAGGACTAATCCGACCAGAACCAACAGTATTATCGGCAATTTGGCAGCGGAAAATCTAGCGAAATCTCTTCGGGAATATTTGCTCCCGGGCACAAAGTATCGATTCGCTAATTGCTCAAACCCTCGCAGCACCCCGATAGACAGTGCCGATCCAACTGTCCAACCAGCAGCCGCCGGCAACCCGCCCAAGTTCCAAGAGACCAGCGTCCCTATCGCCCACAGAAAGGCGCTTGTTCTATAAACGCGCCCAAGGAATCCTTCGTCAATCCCCGTTTCCACGGCTCACCCGAATCAGTATTCTTACCGATTCATAAAGCCCCGAAGCCAGCCCAACCAGAGTCAATAAGACCGCCAGCCAGGGCCTAGTGCCACACCTACTATCAAGCCAAAATCCAAGACCCAGGCCGACTAACGAGGATACAAGAATTAGCACGGGAATAGACCATACTTGCACCGCTATCCGTATCCATTGATAGTTCGACCAGGCCACGTACCTTCACATCCTCAAGCATCATCGCGCATGATAATAGCACGGGCCTAATGGACGGGTCAATTGGCAAGGTTACAGTCTCAACAGCAAATAGAGTTGCTCTACCTTACATAGTCTGATATAATCGGACTCGCGATGCCAAGGTTTGGGATCGAGGAAGAGGTGTTCATCACCGAACCGGAGCGGCCTACGATCCGGTCGCTTTATTACCTCGCAAGACTACTAGCGCGGAATCCTGTCTTCTACTACACCCACTCAGCACATAATTTTACCCGCGGAAAAGACCTTAAGGAAGGCTTGATGAGCGGAGTCGAGATATCCACGGCGATCTACGAAGACCCTGATTTGGTCGTGGACGATCTCGCACATCGGCGAGCTGACCTGGCTGCCGTTACATCGGGTTTGATAGTGCCGGTTGGTCACCTGTTGGACATCGACACTCCGACCAACACCTGTGCTGTCCACATCCACATTAGCGGAATCTCGGACAGGCAACGGGTTTACAGCAACCTGATTCATTTCTTGCCCATCCTGCCACTCTTCACAATCAATTCGCCGATGGTAGCGGGACGTTATTTTGGTCAGTCGTATCGAATGTCTAGCTCATTCGCAATCGGACCGATAAGGAATGACTGGACGGTGCGTTTCCAAGATGTGATTCTATCGAAGCGGCTAAAAACTATCGAGCTGCGTGTCTGTGATCCGTGTTGGAACCTCGATCGGGTGCGGTATCTGGTGCGTGCTGTTGCTGCCATTGCTTCACTAGACGAGACGCTCGATCCAGCAGTCGAAACCTACAACACGCTGCGAAATGAAATATGTCGGAGAGGATTGCTTGAAGAGACTGCACATTTGGCAGAGGAACTTCAGTCACTCGTGGATTTTCCTATGGAAATGCTCACACGAACCGCGTCTGATGAGCTGTACGAGGCTTACAAGGCTGGAGGCCTCCTAGCCGCCTACAGTGCGCTCGACAATGGATATCGCAATGGAATATTCAAACCTAGAGAAGTTCCGATAAAACGCAAGTCGCACATCGGCGCAGGTATGTTAGGTTTCGCAGGATATTTTGTTCCTCGTCTTCCGTTCTACGCTTTCAAGGGCCTGCGAGAAATGTGAGTAGTGACAAACGCGATGGTCTATTTCTTCATACTGTTCGCGATAGTTGCCATCTGGCTGAGTGCACTTTGGTTTCTGAGAAAAGTGTGGTTCTATCGAGATCCGCCGCGCGCACCGGAATCCAACGAACGAGGCGCAATAGTCGCTCCGGCAGACGGACGAATCGTTTACATCAAGCAGGTCAAACGCGGCGTCGTGGTGTCAGAAAAACTCGGACAGAAGATCCTATTGCCTGAGATAACTGGGTACAGAACACCTGAAGCAAACGGTTGGTCAATTGGTATATATATGTCGCCTTTGGATGTGCACTTTAACTACTGTCCCTACCCCGGCACAGTCGAAAAAATACATCGCACCAGCGCTAAGTTCAACCTACCTATGCTCGACTTATGGGAATACGTAAAGGTAGTCTGGTTGAGAAGGATGGTGGATATGTTCGCGCGCAGGTACCATCTGGAAAACGAGCGCAATACCATCTTCCTAGACTGCGATGGACTCAAGATGGCTGTAGTATTGATCGCCGATAAGTTCGTCTCAAAGATCAAGTGTTTCGTTTCAGAAGGGCAGAAGCTGCGTCAATCCGAAAAGATAGGCTTTATCGAGCGCGGAAGCCAGGTCGACCTGGTAATCCTGGCCGATAACATTGAGCTCAGGGCCGTCGTCAATCAGCAGGTCTACGGAGGCCAGACGGTTATTGCGCGATTTCTCAGTACACAGGAAAAACAATACACAATAGCTGACCAAGTAGCAAAGAAGGAGGCCTGACCCGAAGAGAGATTCTTCACTTCGCTCAGAATAACGATGAAAGTGACGATTCAGAAGAGCTTCGTGAAACCGAAGTATTGGCCAATAACGTAACGGATGTTGTAAGGCTGCCAACACAAGCAAACGGACTGTCGAGCAGGCTGGTTCGTCTTGACCGATAACGTAACCGAGGTTGCAAAGCTGCGGATCAAGCAGCACTCCGAAATATGACGATAGCCGTCGCAAGTACGGCTAATATAATCTGCGCACGTATAGCTGCACCTATAGCTGAACGAGTATTTAGGTAACGCAAATGGCTAGAGTAGGTTGTTTGTTGGCTGTTGTTGTTCTGCTGGTAGTTGCCTGGGACCAGTTTCGGATCGAGCAGATGCGCAAAGAAATTGCTCGTATATCAGGCAAGGTGCATGTGCAGAACAAGAAAGGTAAAGCCAATTCCGACCTTGTAACCGCACTTGCAAATACGGAACGTCATACCCGCCGTGCGAGAGAGCTCATACGCAAGAAGCGAACGGCGGAAGCGATGGCCGAACTTGATAGGGCGCTTGAAAGTTTGAAGTCGGCGAACGCCGTTTCTACAGACATAGTGGGCGATACCGCGGACTTCCTTGGAACTGCCCGCGACCGAGCCGTCAAGATTTTTCAGGACACTTGGAAGGAGATATCCGAGCAGGCCAAGCCAAAGAAATAGAGGTTGATTGTTGGGAGTTCGAGTTGCCCGGACTCGGCTTATGCATTTGGCTGTATAAATAATAAGTAGTTACTAAAGTGAAAACCGCAGCAATAGTGCCCGCATACAACGAGAGAGATCGGATAACAGCCGTGCTTGATGCAATCAAGCAGGCCAAGCTGGTGAACGAGATCGTGGTGGTGAGCGACGGTTCAACCGACGGAACTTACGAACTCGTCGCGTCCGATCCGACCATAAAAGCCATCAAGCTTGATTCGAACCACGGAAAAGGCGGCGCGATGAAGGCAGGAGCGGAAAGCACCGATGCCGATCTGGTGCTTTTTCTTGACGCCGACCTTATTGGCATGGACGGCGCGAAGGTAGATTCCATCATAAGACCGGTTGCTGAGCAACGAGTCGATATGGCTATCGGCGTGTTCAAAAAAGGGCGCAGCGCAACCGATCTTGCCCAGTTTCTCACACCTTATATATCTGGCCAACGTGCTATGAAACGCGAGGTCTTTCTCGCTATCCCACAAATCGACACCGTGCGATCCGGGGTGGAAACCGCGATCACGCGTTACTTTCGACACCACGGTCTAAAAGTCGAACGCGTGACGCTCCATGGATGCACACATTATATGAAAGAAGAAAAACTGGGTGTTATAAAAGGCTTTGCATCACGCCTTCGCATGTACGTTGACATAGGAAAGATTTTGCTGGATGGAAGGCGGTTTAAGAGGTAATCTCTCCGCTAAGTACACCAACCTCTCGTCTCACCTACCGCTATTCGAAGGAGGATAAGTCCGAAAACTGCCCGAGCCTGGCTTTACCGCACCACCGAATGCCTTTTTGATTGCGCGCTGGAGAGTGCCAATCATGTCGATCTTCCACTGACCTTCTTCCTTCACGAGCAACATCTCCTGTCTCGCATCAAACCCCGCTGGAATCTTACTTTTGTCGCATGGCTCATAGGTGACGACTGCCGTACTCTTATCAGCGCCTAGGTAAGTAGTGGTCAATATTTTGACGCTTGGAACCTCGACTTCGCTCTTGGCAGCTATTTTTGCACCAATTTCGAGGCCCCGTGAGAACCCCGGCCAGTTAAGTGTATTTTGACTGAGACAGGACTTCATCTTTTCGACATCGTGGCTTGCTTGCGCAGCTGTGAACCGAAGGACAACCTCGCCCGGGTTTGGAGGTCTCAAGAAAAACCACCAGCCCGATCCTCCGCCAGCAGCCAGCAAAATCAATATAAATACGAACGCGCCGAAGCCGAAGCCCTGTTTCGCAGGCACCCTGCGTTCGCGATATGTAGATACAGGTCTTGTAGGTCCAACAACACTACCTACAGGCGGTCCGTATGGTGATTGCGGCGTCTCAGTCGACGAAGCCCGAGGTTGCGACGAGCGAGGCGTGACAGGCTTAGAAGGCGGAACAGCTATAGGTTCGTTTGTACTTTCCCTCAGTTCGGCGTTGTCCAGCGAAGCGTAGCAACTTGAGCAGGACTCGTTTGCCTCTTTGTTCTCCGAGCCACACTTCGGACATATTTTCACCTTCATCGCAGATTCATTCCCTTCAAGCAGGCCCGAAGAACAAAGCAGGCCCGTGTCAAATGTGATAAGTAGTTATTCAGCGGGCCCAAATATCCTTTTTCTAATTTTTAGAAAAATACGTTGTCGATATAAGCACGTGACCAGCAACTTTCCCACGAAGACACTTATTATCGCGGGTTGCGCCGACTAACAGAAACAAGCCCACCACTTCGTTTGCTAGAGCGTCTTGACAAAATCCAAAACCTCATCTATATGCCCTTCGACCTTTACATTCGGCCAAACTTTGCGCACAATCCCGTCCTTGTCAATCGCAAACGTTGTTCTCTCTACTCCGAGGAAAGTTTTGCCGTACATGCTCTTTTCCTTAAGAACACCATAGGCTGTGGAAACAGTCTTTTGCTCGTCGGACAGTAGTGGGAAAAGTAAGTTATGCTTAGCAGCAAACTTCTCGTGGCTCTCGATGCTGTCGGTGCTAACTCCGAGTATCACAGCTCCCACAGCCTCAAATTCGGACATCACATCGCGAAACGAGCATGCCTCTTTTGTGCACCCTGGCGTATCATCTTTCGGGTAGAAGTAAAGCACAACGTTTTTCTTTCCTCTGAAGTCGGCAAGAGATACGGTCCTGCCACCGGTTGCCGGTAGAGTGAATTCCGGCGCCTTTTGTCCTTCCTCAACCATATTTGATGCCTCCTTTGGCTAATAGCAGCCCAACAATTGTACCCGGTTACTCAACCAGTCAAACAGCGGCGCCCCTCTTCATTCGATAAGAGGGACGCCGCAAATGTCCTTCACTCCCATTGGACCCAACCCTGTTTGGTGATGACGTCGGCGGAGTTCAGCGCCGTCAAGCCGCAG
>JAOAGX010000132.1 GCA_026415535.1 Armatimonadota bacterium
GAACGGGATCTGGGTAGTGGCTGGGGTTCCCGCAACCTGGATTGCTCCTACCATCTGTCCGTTTTCGGAAAGGATTAGTGATTCAGCGTAGTAGTAGCCAAAATAGAACGCCGAAGCAACCTGTTCTCTATGAAGAATTCCAACTACCCCCGATGCCCACGCAAACTGTCTGTCTGAGAGAAACCGGAAATCTTCGGGTGCGAACTGCTCCGGCACGCCTTCTGTTGCATACGCATCCTTAGCAACTTCCTCAGCCACGGTGTAAAGCACGGGATCGGCTAATGGTACGATAACTCGACTTCCATACTTTGCCGCCTTCCTTACTACGTGAGAAAGGATAGACATAGCCTGAAGACCAACGATGTCAAGACCCGACAAGCCAGGTGCAAACAACATTGGTCTGCCCATCTCAGTCGCGCGACCAACCGCTTCGTCAAGTGCGGAGAGTCCTGGTATGCGCCTAATAAAGAGTTCTCGTCCACGTCTGGCAGAGAGGATCTTCCAGAGAATAAAGAATGCCAAGAGCCCCTCGACTATCCAGACAGCTGGGTTTGCATATTGGCTCGTCTCGCCCATGTCTTTTCCTTTTCTTTTTACTATGTAGGGGATGGGGAAGGTTGATCCCTTTCCGCTGACATTTCCTCGATTCGTCTTATCAAGAGTTCGACGCTCCTGTGATCCGCAAGCAATCGACTGAAATCGGCAACCCTTTGCGCACCAACTAGCGGTGCCAAAAACGGCATCGCCACAAGTGCTGCCTGGCTTGCGATGAACGACAGCGGCCTATGCATCTCCAACAGGAACACTGCGGGTGTTTCCAGTCTTCGTGAAACGATTCTTTTGGCTATTGAATCGACCAGCTCATTTTTTCTTTCTTCCGTCAACGGGTCGTCGAGTTGAATGCCTAACATTGGCTTTTCCTTATTGCGCGCACTGCTTCAATGACCTGTCTGTCGTTTCCCGCGAATCTCAGATACACTCCCCTGAAAGCTTCCAATCGCGATGGTCTGTCAAGCGGACTCAGCTTGATCCCGCTGTTGTCTAGATAGTATCTCCGAACATTATGCCAGCTTATCTCAGTCTGCTTGAACAGCGTTCTGCACACCGCGCTATCGCTGGTGATTTCGTATGTTACTGGGAAGAGAAATTCTGCCAGCGATCCCACAAGGGCAATGGCTACTGCAACCGAGCCGAGCGGACCTATTACCCAGTGTGCTGTCACAGAGGCAAATGCGATCATGACAATTGAGAAAACGAGCTTTGATAGCTGCTGTGCTGCAAGGTGAACTGTCCACCGGAGGATAACATCGCTCTGCGAGGAAGCTTTAGTGTGGATTTGAGTCATTTATTGTTGTACGATCAAGAACCGGCTTTGGGACTGATTTTGCCCGGCTCGAATCCAGCCGAGCCAATTATATGGTGGCATCGGTTGGGTGTCAAGATTGTTCACATAATTTGGCCGTAATAGGTGCGCTTAGGCAATTCTACTACTTAGCGAAGAGCGTCGAATAGCCGAAGATACTAGGTTTGGGTTCTATCGCGATGGTCTCTTTCAATAAATAAAGGAGAGGTCGCGACGGAATGCGAAAATATGAGATACAGAGGGGTAACACGAAAGTGCTAAAGACAGGTCTGATCTTATTGTTTCTTCTAGCAACTGTGTTGCCGGGAATAGCGGCACGAACCGCTCCTGTCGTGCTTTTGTATATTGAAGGCCAGATCGATCCAGTCACGGCAGATTATATTGCCGACGGGATCAAGAAGGCCGAAGACGGGGCGCAGGCTGTAGTGATTCAGATGGATACGCCGGGCGGGCTTCTCAGTTCGACGCAAAAGATCATCCAGGCAATTTTTGCCTCAAAGGTGCCTATAATCGTCTACGTTGCACCGAATGGAGCG
Organism: Armatimonadota bacterium; assembly: GCA_026415535.1. GTDB lineage: Bacteria > Armatimonadota > UBA5829 > UBA5829 > UBA5829 > CALJES01. The sequence goes on from JAOAGX010000132.1 coordinate 1,900, forward strand.
ACGGCCGCATCTGCAGGAGCACTTATCACTATGGTAGCACATAAGGCTGCAATGGCTCCCGTTTCCAACATCGGTTCGGCTACGCCGGTTGCGCTGAGTCCTTCTGGAGAGGTTCAGAAGATTAACAAGTCGATGGAGCGCAAGATCGTCAACGATCTTGCCGCCAAAGCTCGCGCTATAGCCAAAGAGCGTGGGCGAAACGTTGAATGGGCGGAAAAGGCGGTCCGCGAGGCTTCGAACCTGACTTCGAAGGAAGCTCTCAATCAGAACGTGATCGACTACATTGCCAACGACCTCCCAGATCTGATGCGTCAGCTTGATGGGGAGCGTGTCAAAGTTGCGGGCGACAAGGTGGTCATTCTCAAGACTGCGGACGCTCCAATTGAGGATCGCCCTATGGGGCCGTGGGAGACATTCTTGCACTATCTGAGCAACCCTATGGTAGTACTTTTCTTGATGCTCGCGGCGACATACGGTCTAATTTACGAGTTGGCTAATCCCGGAGCAATATTCCCAGGGGTGATTGGCGCAATTTCGATAGTGTTGCTTCTCTATTCTTACAGTGTGCTGCCTGTTAACGTTGCCGGCCTTGTTTTTATTTTCTTGGCCATTGCTATGTTCGTGCTTGACCTGTTTACTCCTACACATGGAGTGCTGACGGTCGGCGGAGCGATCAGCCTTTTCTTAGGGTTGGTGATGATTTTCAGGTCGGCGGAGGGATTTATGGTTCCGATCTGGCTATTGTTGTTTGTCACCCTGCTTACTGCCGGGTTCTTTGCTTTTGTGATAAGTTTGGGAGTTCGTGCGTTGAAGAACCCGTATGTGTCCGGACGAGAAGGAGTTGTCGGACTTGTGGGCGAAGCCAGAACGGATCTCAATCCAACTGGTAAGGTATTCGTGGATGGCTCACTTTGGACTGCTACAAGCGTCGAAGGGAATATTTTGCAGGGCGAACTAGTCGACGTAACTGAGATGAGCGGTCTCAAGCTCAAAGTGCGAAAACACAAGCAGGTATGACGAAAAAGCGTCTCTTGTCAGACACGATCAACATGTGTCGTGTTGAGCGTGGCGAAGGATCTACACGTAGTTGTCAGAATTTTTCGCTACGTTTGGAGTGGACACACTTGCATAGATGTTATACTGATCAGATGTCATCCTAAGTAGATGTCATTTAATCCAAGTAGATGTAGTCCTAAGTAGAAGTCTTCCTAAGCGGAAGTCTTCCTAAGGGGTATCATCCTAAGCTATGTCGTCTTAGGTAGAAGTCGTCCTAAGTGGTGTCATCCTGCATATATGTCATCCTGTATTAATCATATGTCATCCTGTATTAAATTATATGTCATCATATATTAAATTATATGTCATCCTGAGCGAAGCGAAGGATCTACGTTTGCAATATAAGTGGATATACTGGAAACAACTCGAAACACCAGCTACGTTGCGTTTCCGATTTCACGACTGGTCTAGGAGGTTGTAATGGGAGAGCTTTACGGTGCGGTAGGTATTGTTATCTTCTTCTTCTTGATTGTGGTGGTAAACTCGGTCAGAATCATCCGCGAGTGGGAGCGTGGAGTGCTCCTGCGGTTTGGGCGATTTGACCATGTCAAACTGCCGGGAATTCGTTTCGTGTGGCCTGTGGTAGACAAGCTGATCGTGATTGACACGCGCGTCGTCACGATGGATGTGCCAAAGCAAGAAATAATTACGCGAGACAACGTGTCGGTTATGGTTGACGCAGTTGTCTTCTTCCAGGTGATGAACGCCGAGTACGCGATCACCAAGGTTGAGAACTGGGTCAAGGCTACGTCGTTGCAAGCCCAGACGACACTGAGAAGTGTAATCGGCCAAGCCGAACTAGATGAGCTTCTAGCCGAGCGCGATAAGATAAACGCAAAGCTTCAGAGCATTATCGACGAGGTAACTGAACCTTGGGGAATAAAAGTGACGGCGGTGGAAGTTAGGGACGTTACATTGCCTGACACTATGAAGCGAGCAATGGCTAACCAGGCCGAAACCGAACGCGAGCGCCGCGCCAAGATCATCAATGCGGAAGGCGAAGCGCAGGCTGCTCAGAAGCTTATCGAAGCCGCCAATACTATCAGTCAAAATCCCCAAGCTCTCCAGCTTCGATACTTGCAGACTCTGCGAGAGATCGGTATGGAGCATAATACTACGATAGTCTTTCCGATGCCTATTGACGTGATCGAGTCTTTCAAGAAGGTGCTTGATAAGTTTTCGTCTGCTGACAAGTGATCTTGTGCCAGCCGGTGTTGTCTACTAGGACACGTCCTAGGCGTGTCGTAACCTGCACGAAAAGGACGCCGTCAGAGACGAACTGGGCGGACGGGAGTGCGATCTCAAGTACATTATCCTTATAAGCCCACGCTGTTGAACTTCGTGGATTGCACCAGTGCGGAGGCTTGAGAGCGATGGACCGTCGCTCAGTAACCGGTCCATCGCTAGGTTTCCTTGCCGACCGGACGGCATTGGAGCGGGAAATCCATCGCAGGTTAACTGTGTAAGTCACTCGTTTGGAAAGCCGCCTGAGAAAGTCTGCTCTAATGTATAAATATTTGTCATCTCGGGACAGATAGACAGCTCGCACATCACCGCCTTTGGTTAGACCGGCAACCAAAAAGTCTCCGACTGCATCAATTACTACCGGAGTTATCCCGTTCCAATCGTCGGTTCTACCGTCCACCTGAATTACTCCATTGGCTACTGAGGTTACCCTGCGTGTTGGTAGGTTGCCGAACAGCTCGTTTTTACGAGCAAAGCTAATCAGGAAACCCTTCTCAACGGCCGTCTGCGTCTTGTAACATCTGATAGCTTGCCGCTTGGCCTTGGCGATATCCTCGCTTAGTTTAAATGAGTACCACCTTGTGTCTCCTTTAGCAAGGGCGTGCGGAGGGGCAAGCGGCTCGTTCAGGTGATCGCCACGAGGAACTGGCCAATCGCCGCGGTGGACAAGATAGGTGTGCATTCTGATTTGCCCGGTATCGCCGTCATCGGATTCAAGTTGAGCGATTGCCGCCGTAACAAAACAGTAGGTTGCATAGTGGTCCGAATGATTGTCGGATGGGTGTGGTAGGTAGACATCGGTGGGGTTTTCGGCTCGGATCAGGCGCTGGATATCGGCTATAAGGCTTTCGCCGCAATAAGGTGCCTGCGGGGTGTAGGAATTAGAATAGGGTGAGCGGTTGGTTGCCGTCGCGTGCGATAGATAGAGCCTTTCGCTGCTGAAATAATCGTTCCATAGTGCATTTATGCCGCGGTCCGGATAACCCAGGAATGTGACACTTGAAGCCGATACGCCGAGGGTTCTCAACGCACTTAGCGTTTCTCTCTGACGGCGGTTGGCGTATTTGATACACATCGAAGGGGTGACTCGGATCGTGTTAAATGTTCTGGCTGCTCCGATGCGAAACCCGTCGCCATTGGTTACTATCACGACGCGTACTCGGGCACCTTTCTGCCTGGCGGCAGCTAGCAAACCACCGCAGCCGAGCGTTTCATCGTCACAATGAGGTGCGAAGACAATGATTCGATCGTCGCTCGCTGGCTGACGTGCTTCTGGAAGAGGGGCATATTGTTGCCAGTCGTTTGCGACACGGATTCGGAATTGAATCACCAAAGCACTTGCGATGGTTGCTACCAGGGCAAACCCGAGAACAGAGGCGGCCAACTTTAGCGTCTTCCGAAGCTGTTTTCTTACCATGCCGGTAGTCCTTCTCGTGCGGCGATCCGTAAAGGCGAACCGTGCATTACCCTAATTGCGCGGTTGGTCGTTGCTTTCCTTCTGGCTACTCAGGTTGCACCTAAGTTGGCGCGATGGATAATCCCCCCAAGTGTTCCGGGGAATAGTTCCCAAAACACCAGAAAGCATTCTTATCACAACAACCTGACACCGATCCACTGAAAGGTTACTAGGCGACAAAACTGGCGTAATCATTTTAATTACTTTCCTCCACGGCAACCTCCGTCGGCTTAGGCGTTTGGAATCCGGAATACATCTTTCTGCAAGAAAAAGACAGGCAACAATTCGCATGGCTGAAAGTTATCGGCAAGATATCCCTTATAGACTTAGAGTCGGTTGCGAATGCTTGAGTGGAGGGATGCTTTGTGAGTAGACGGAGGGCTCGTGGCTTTACTCTTATCGAACTCTTGGTCGTTATCGCGGTGATAGCTGTTCTGGCAGCCGTTTTGTTCCCAGTGCTTGTTTCGGCAAAGCGGCAAGGCTATCAGGCGATGTGTTCTTCCAACCTGCGAAACTTTGCTAATGCGTTTCGCTTATATGCTTCGGACTGGAGTGGTCGGTTCCCTTTGCCCGGTGGTGGAGATGGTTCGTTGCCGCCGAGTATTTTCTGGCTGCACAGCGAAACAACCGGAGAGGCGAAGCA
>JAOAGX010000133.1 GCA_026415535.1 Armatimonadota bacterium
GTGCCAGAGCCGAAGCAGATGCCGGCAGCGAGGTCGCGGCCGAGTATGTCGCGCTTGTAGAAAGGCGTCGAGAGGCTGAGGGTTCGGATTTCAAACGTCTTCCGCAGGATCGCTTTTTCACTGATTTCTCGTTTGGAATGGTAGGTGCGAAGGATAAAAAGGGCTCTTTCTTGCACCGACACAAATTCTATTCGCTTAAGCCGGAGGTCCAGGCAGAATACACAGAGCGAGTTCGCGATTACGTGGTCGGATTGGCTGAGGATCTATCTCTCAGGAGGAAGTAATATGGCAGAAGTGCCGCATGCGCGATTAGAGGCTATACGCGATTCTGTCTCACGTGCCGTTGCCAACGCGAAGATAACCGACATTCACACGCACATCTACCCACCTGAATTCGGAGAACTACTGCTCTGGGGAATTGACGAGCTTTTGACCTATCACTACCTCATTGCTGAGACTATGCGGTATGTCGACATACCGCCCGAGCGGTTCTGGACGCTTACTAAGCGAGCCCAGGCTGATCTAATCTGGAAGACTCTTTTCCTGGAGCGCTCTCCGATCAGCGAGTCGTGCCGAGGAGTGCTAACGACTTTGGATCGGCTAGGACTCGACGTGTCGGCCAGAGACCTTGATAGCTATCGCCGATTCTTTGCCGAACAAAGTATCGAAGATTATGTGGACCGCGTGTTCGAGCTTGCGGGGGTTGATAGCGTTATAATGACCAACGATCCGTTCGACGATCTCGAATGCCCGGTGTGGTTTGCCAACACCTCGTTTGACTCGCGTTTTCGCGCGGCGTTGCGTATGGACGGCCTGTTGAACTCTTGGCAGACCGCTGTGCCGAAGCTTCGCGAATGGGGCTATATGGTAAACAACGATATCAACGCCGAAACCGTCGAGGAAGTTCGCCGCTTTCTGAGGGATTGGATTGAAAGAATGAACGCGGTCTACTTGGCTGTCTCTTTGCCGCCGAGTTTTGTGTTTCCAGAGAACTCTCCGCGTGGAAAGCTCATCAGTGAATGCGTGCTGCCTGTGGCGGTAGAGACGCAAAAGCCGTTTGCGATGATGATTGGCGTCAAGAAGCTTACGAATCCGTCATTGCGACTAGCAGGTGATTCTGTCGGAAAGGCGTCGATAGAGGTGGTTGAGTATTTGTGCTCGAACTACCAGGACGCGAAGTTCTTGGTCACTATGCTCTCCCGCGAAAACCAACACGAGCTTTGCGTGGCCGCCCGCAAGTTCCGAAACCTCCATGTGTTCGGCTGCTGGTGGTTCCTTAATAATCCGAGCATCATCGACGAGATTACCCGGATGCGCTTCGAGCTCTTGGGCCTAAGCGTGACTCCACAACACTCCGACGCCCGCGTACTTGATCAGCTTATCTACAAGTGGGCTCACTCGCGAGAGATAATTGCAAACGTACTGGCCGACAAATATGTTGATCTTGCTGCTACTGGGTGGCGAGTAACGGAGGATGAAATCCGTCGTGACGTCGCTTCCCTTTTCGGCGGCAACTTTTGGAATTTCGTGAGGTAAGTTCCTATGAACGAATCGATTTACAAGTATGCTGATATTGGTTTGATTCACTTCATGGCGTATCCGCAGACTATCAAAGGTGACGGGCCAATTCTGGAAACGCTGGCAAAGATCTGCGAGGACGAGTACTTCACCCTCGTCGAGGTTACCTGGATGAAGGATCCGGAAATTCGCAAGGCTGCTGCTCGTATGATTGAGCAGGCCGGTATGAAGTGTGCGTACGGCGCGCAGCCGACGCTTCTTACGCAGAAGCTCAACCTCAATGATCCTGATGAGGACGGTCGTAAAAGGGCGGTTGAGCAGGTGAAAGCAGGAATCGACGAGGCGATTGAGCTTGGGGCAAGCGGGCTTGCATTTCTAAGCGGCAGAGACCCCGGTCAAGCGGATCGAGCTAGGGGTATGGAGCTTCTGACGGAATCAGTCAGGGAGATTTGTGACTATGCTAGGTCAAGAGGCGACTTGACGGTTGCGCTGGAGACCTTTGACCAGGTCGAATACGGCAAGAACACCATTCTTGGACCAACGCGGAATGCCGTTGCATTCGCCGAGAAGATCAAGTCGGACTATCCCAACTTTGGGCTGATGCTTGATCTGAGCCATCTTCCCCTTTTGGGAGAGAGCGTGGACGAAATGCTCAGCCCTGCCAAGGACGTGCTCATCCACGTTCATATTGGCAATTGCGTGATGAGGGATCCGTCGCACCCGGCCTATGGCGATGAGCATCCGCGCTTCGGTATCGCCGGCGGGGAGAACGGAGTAGATGAGTTGGCCGCATTCATCGAGGGATTGTTCAGGATAGGCTATCTTGATGGTAAGTCTGTTAGACCGCTTAGTTTCGAGGTAAAGCCCATTGCCGCGTTTGGCGAGAGTTCGGAAGTTGTGATTGCCAACGCGAAACGCACTCTGAATAAGGCGTGGGCTATGGTATAGTGGTTCTAGGGGCGAAGAGATGCTTCGCCCCTAAAAGACAGCGGAGACAAAGCCATGACCTCAGCGGAGAGGCTATGCATAGTAGCGGCTAGATCGGAAGGGCTTCTGGTCGATTTCGTGCTGATCTTCCTCGTCCGCTGGGGTCTCAAACTCGTCGGGGCTGACTATCTCTACTTTCAGCCGTTTCTTTCCGACGTAGCTCCCCCTCTCTCGTTAGAGGACTTTCGCTATCCTGCAAGCGCACTCTTTTGGGGTGCAATGTACTTCTCCTCAGGTATGCCCGAAGTTATATTTTTTGGTGCTTGGTTTGTCTATGCCGTGCTGACATTGGCTTTTTTCGGAAGGACATTAGGCATGCGACAGGCAGGCCTTGTGCTTGTAGACGCCACCGGTCGTAAACCCGTGTTTTGGCGAATCGTGCTAAGGCAACTGCTTATGCCAGTATCCTCGATCGCGTGGTTAGGCTTTGTTTTCGCAGGATTTACTCCCAACGCCGAAGCTTTTCATGACCTCGTCTCAGGAACTCGTGTGACTTACGTTCAAAAACGCGAGCTGTAGAAAAAGAAACCCGCACTAGCCATACGTAGCTATTCGTCATGCTGCTCGGCAAAACCCGACACGGTGCCGAACACGTAACCAGTCTCAAGCTTGGTTGGCAAGCGCCAGACAGCCAAAAACGCTGAGTTTGCGAGATATCACGTTAGTCTTTCCCTATGCCGGGCTTGACGCATCGTAGCCTGCTTGTGATAATTGACGTGTTCGGAAGTCTTGTCGGAGGACCAAGCTTGACACTCAATCAGCGTTCGACCTGCTATGACGACGTTCTTTGCCTAGTAGGCGACACACCTATGTTGCATCTATGTCGCATGAGTGGTGGCTGCGTGTATGCCAAGGCGGAGTTTCTCAATCCTGCGGGTAGCATCAAGGACCGCGTCGCTAAGCACATTATCGAGCAGGCTGAGCTGCGTGGTGAGCTGGAACCTGGCTATACCATTGTTGAAGCAACCAGTGGTAACACTGGAATCGCGGTAGCGTTCGTAGGCAAGCTTAAGGGTTATCGAGTGATAATATGCATGCCTTCTGATATGAGCGAGGAGCGTAAGAAGATTATCCGAGCGTTGGGTGCGGAGCTTGTCGAGACGCCAGCTGAGGAAAGCATAGCCGGAGCTTGCGCAAGGGCTGAAGAAATAAAGGTGAGCATCGAACACTCTTTTATGGTGGGCCAGTTCATCAATCCGTTGAACCCAGAAATTCACTACCTTACTACCGCGCGAGAGATATGGGATCAGATGGACGGCAGAATCGATGCGTTTGTTGCCGGGGTCGGAAGCGGCGGCACCTTAACCGGTGTGGGCAGGTTTTTGAAAGAGCGGTTGGAAATGGTGAAGATAGTCGCCGTAGAACCTGCAAACTCATCGGCACTGCTAGGCCATGAGCCGGGATTTCATCAAATACAGGGTATCGGAGACGGTTTCATACCGCCAGTTCTAGACGTTGAGTTGATTGACGAGGTGATTACGGTCACGGATGAAGACGCAATCCGCACCACTCGTGAATTAGCAGCAATCGAGGGTTGCCTAGTAGGAACGTCTTCGGGTGCGAACGTATGGTCGGCTATGAAACTAGCTGAAAAACTAGGTTGCGACAGCCGTGTCGTAACGGTCTTGCCGGACCGAGCGGAAAGGTATTTCAGCACCAGTTTGCTTTAGATTGCTTCGATCGCATGCCGTATTTCGTACTGGGCAATTTTTCGTTCCAGGTCGGGCGAAAGTTCTACGCTTACAAACACTCCATCGGAACGATAGTCGGTATGTAGAACGCGACCTCGCTCGTGACACATAGCCAAGAGGTCTCCTCGATCATACGGGATTACTGCCTCTATTCGCCTCATAAGCCTGGCTACGACCTGGTCGATTAGTCGGATCAAGTATTCCTTTCCTTCTCCCGTCAATGCGGACATGTAGCAGGAGTCTGGGGTTTGTGCAACAAGCCTTCTCAGTTCATACTGGTTTGCGACCAGGTCGGATTTGTTAAATACGGTTATTATTGGCTTGTGTTGTACTCCTAGATCTGTCAGCACGTCGTTTACCGCCTGACACTGCTCTGCGAAGAAACGATGACTCGCATCAACAACGTGGATCAGGAAATCTGCTTCCACAACCTCTTCAAGTGTTGCTCTGAAGGCTGCGATCAAATGATGCGGCAGGTTACGCAGGAATCCGACAGTATCTGAGAGGATAATTGAGTGACTTTCGTTCAAATCCACCCTACGCGTTGTTGGGTCCAGTGTGGCGAATAACCTTGCGTGTGCTTCAACGTTCGATCCTGCTAGCAGGTTTAATAGTGTAGATTTTCCAGCGCTTGTATATCCGACGAGAGCCGCGTTGGGGATCATAAGTTGCCGTCGTGCTTTGTTCTGAATCGAGCGGTGCTTTACCACTTCCTCCAACTCGTCTTGAAGTACTGCAACCCGCTTACGTATGCGACGACGGTCGGTTTCGAGTTTGGTCTGCCCCGGGCCGCGGGTTGCAATTCCTCCGGCGCTTCCTCCGCCAATTCGCGACATTTGAGTTCCCTTGCCAGTGAGTCTGGGAAGCAAGTACTGGAGTTGCGCGAGCTCGACCTGTAGTTTTCCCTCACTGGTGCGAGCACGTTGAGCGAAGATGTCTAGGATAAGCTGGGTGCGGTCAACAACTCGGACGGTCGCAACTTCTTCGAGATTTCGCTGCTGGGTTGGCGAAAGGTCTTCGCCAACGATGACCAGATCCGCACAACTTTCCTGGACGCGGAGAAACATTTCCTCGGCATTGCCCTTGCCAAAATAAAAGCGCGGATCAGGCGTGTTGCGACGCACGTGCATCTCGTCTGCAAGCTCTGCGCCGGCACTTTCGACTAGAAGTCGTAGCTCCTCAGTGTTCGCATCCGCCTCAGTTTCGTCTTGCGGATCGACTACCACCAAAACCGCTCTATCAACAGTTCGGATCTCTACAGTCAATCTCCAGTCCCGTGGCAAGTTGCGATTAGGCTACACACATAATGTTACCTCCAAGTGTTCGTAACTGCAACCTCAGGATCTTTCTGGAAATTGTCGCGAATAATAGCGAGCCTGGTATTTTCGACGATTTGACGCTCATCAACGAAATGGTAGAATCGCCGAGACCTGCCTACTGCAACTACCTGGTGACGTGGAAAGTGCAGTGTTTTGATGTGGAATAACCAAGCTAGTGGTAGAGAATAACTAACCGCTGTCCGGGCTCGGCTCCGGAGATTATCCGCCGAACATTTTCGGCAGGAATACGGGAGTACCTCATGGCTTCTGCCAATAAAGAGGAGAAAAGCAGCGCAGTCCAACTTAAACTGGACTCGGGTGAACTACTTGCTGCGTTGTCGTACCTGACCGACATCATCCCGAGCGGTTCATACTATCATTTATGGCGTGTGGCTCTGGTTAGCGAGCGTATAGCTGCCGATATTGCTCCAGACATCGGGCGTGACGTATTCTATGCTGGACTGCTTGCAGACATTGGTGCCGTCGGTGCACAAAAACACATAACGCACTATGCTACTAGCCAAGAACAGGTCGACGACGTCAACATTAGAGTTCATACGCAACGCGGGGCCGTTCTTCTGGATTGGCTTCCTGGCATGGGCCTGGCAGCACAATTTGTGGCTTCTCACCACGAGTGGTGGAACGGAGGAGGATATCCAAGCGGTAAGTCTGGCGACGCTATACCTATGGGAAGTCGCATCCTGAGTGCGGTCGTTACGGCTAGTGTGGCAGGATGTTTCCGGTCTAAATCCAATCTGCGAAGCGTTTTGC
>JAOAGX010000134.1 GCA_026415535.1 Armatimonadota bacterium
AGATGTGTATAAGAGACAGCAAAAATGATATCCCTGCCTGAATAACTTAGTCAAGCGGCGTAGTTCTAAGGAACTATACCTAAATAATACTTTCGTACTACTAGCGAATAGGACACACGCCCGATTGCCAACTTGACAAATAGGAAGTAGAATTTCATTTGGTGGGAGGGTGTCGATTGGGAAGATTCGATTTTCGCAGAGGCATGCCATCCCGAATACCGGTTTGAACAGCCATCCCGTCCACCTACAGACAAATGACGTGGGCGCACTATGAGAACTCGCGGATACACGCTGGTTGAGCTGCTGGTGGTTGTCGCAATCATCGCTATGTTGTCTGCGATGATTTTGCCGGTACTTCTGCAGAGTAGGGAAGTTGCTCGGATGCGCGTTTGCGCTTCCAACCTCCAACAGCTCGGTAATGCCATAATGCGTTATATGGACGATTATGACGGTTACGGCCTGCCGCCGCCGCCAGCAAGCTTTCGCAACCCGTGGATTCTGTGCGTCAGACCGCTGCTTGTTGGCAAGTATCTCCCCCAAGCTGTCAGTCCCTCGGTGGTAAAATTGAGCGGCGCGCTTCCTTACGCCAGCACCATCACCGCCCTAGACAGGCCGAACTGGCTTTGGAGATGCCACGGAGATACAAATCGCGGGTCCGCGGAGTACGAACGGCCAAGCTGGTGGGCATTTGGTTCTAGCTACAGGTATCCAGGCACGCTTGTTTACCTGGGTGCCCCAGAAGGGGTTACTGATTTTAGAAGAAGAACCGGTCTCTTCCCTCGAAAACCGCTCATGTGGAAAAATCATAAGCGAGACATCCTGCTTGCAGATCACTACAACGACTTCCACAATGGCACTCGAGCCGACCGAGACCCGGGAGAGTCCGCGTTCCCATCCGACTCGCCGTGGATCAAGGTCAAGAGCGTGAACATCCTGTTTCTGGACCTTCACGTCAAGGCAGTAACCCCGAGCCAACGTAAGGAGTTCCAAGACTACACCATCTACGACGACAACCCATTTCCACCACCTCGGGGAAAAGATTAACAGCCGAAACGTTTCTGCTCCGAGATCATGGATTCTTCGCCACGGTTAGAATGACGACTGGTGCTTAGAGTGACGGCTGGTGCTCAGAATGACGGCTTCTTTTGTCATCCTGAGCGAAGCGAAGGATCTCAACGCAACGTCTTCGCCCACAAAACGCACAAGATTCTTCGCTACGCTCAGAATGACGGCTGGTGCTCAGAATGACGAATGATGGCCCAGAATGACGACTGGTGCTTAGAGTGGCGGCTGATGCTCAGAATGACGACTTCTTTTGTCATCCTGAGCGAAGCGAAGGATCTCAACGCAACGTCTTCGCCCACAAAACGCACGAGATTCTTCGCTACGCTCAGAATGACGGCTGGTGCTCAGAATGACGAATGATGGCCCAGAATGACGACTGGTGCTTAGAGTGACGGCTGGTGCTCAGAATGACGTCTTCTTTTGTCATCCTGAGCGAAGCGAAGGATCTCAACGCAACGTCTTCGCCCACAAAACGCACGAGATTCTTCGCTACGCTCAGAATGACGGCTGGTGCGCAGAATGACGTGTTGTGACGCCGGGATTCTTCGCTACGCTCAGAATGACGTGACTATTATTGAAGCTGTTGCAACAGGGAACGGTCCATTCCTCTCTTGGCAGTCGAGGCGAACTCAGAATAACGTGATTATTCTCGAGGCAGTTGCAGTGGAGCCCACAAAGAACGTCTTAGGCTATCTAACGCTATTAAACCGAGTGAGAGACTCTCAAAAAACTCGCTTGCCGTAACAGCCTCTACTACTCGTTTATTTCAAGAGTAGCAATTTGGCCGTACCTAGCCGGCACAAGAAGTCTACCAGAAGAAGAACTCTATAGCGCGAAAATGTCGTCCTAATGTGGTAGCATTGCACCAGAGATGAAACCAGAGATGAATCTCACCAATTGGAACCCTACCCCAAGAGAAGCCGTTCAAGTTCAGTTGCGGATGCGCGAGCTTGTTCGAATCGAGGATGATTTCGGTTTTGTCGGTCGCGTTGCCGGAGTAGACGTTAGGATCGGGAGAGGGTGGAAAGATGGGAAGTGCGGGATAGTTGTGCTTTCGTTTCCCAACCTCGAAATGATAGAGACGCGTGTCTACTGCGCACCGGTCACATTTCCCTACGTGCCGGGCTTGTTGGCTTTTCGTGAAGTCCCGATTTTTCTCAAAACTTACGAACTTCTGAACGTCAAGCCCGACCTATTGTTTTTCGACGGCCACGGTCTTGCACACCCCAGGCGGTTTGGGCTTGCTTGCCACGCCGGGGCCATACTGGACCTACCTTCAATCGGATGCGCAAAGAGCCGGCTAATCGGAGAGTATGATGAGCCCGGGATGGAAGCAGGAAGCGCGACATGGCTCGTCGCACCGGAAGGAGATTTTATCGGGCAGGTCGTCCGAACCAAGTCCGGAGTAAAGCCGGTTTTCATCTCGCCCGGCCATCGGGTGTCGTTTGAGGCGGCCACGAAATTTGCGCTCGCGTGCGTTCGAAACCACCGCGTGCCGGAGCCGACTCGACAAGCCCACTTGCTGCTAAGCTCGGGCTAGGCGCTCAACGCCACCCGGATTGCTGCTACAAGACCCCTGATGGTGTATTCCTCCGCCACGATATCAGGCCTTAGGCCGCACTCTTCTACCGCACGCGCCGTGATAGGACCGATGCACGCAATCTTTACCTTGTCCGGCAAGCAGACAGCCCCACTTTCTCCTATGAGCTTGACGAAGTTCGCGACTGTGGATGAGCTTGTGAAGGTGATGATATCGATCTCGCCCGACGACAACATTTCCTTGACGCGGACAGTATCGGAGCTCTCGATATCGGTTCGGTAGACCGCGACCACATCGACCGAAGCGCCAAGTTCGGCAAGTCTCTCGGGTAGGATTTCACGTGCCTCTTCGGCGCGCAAGATAAGGATCCGCTTGCCTACCGGATTCTCGGGAAACTCGTCCACGACAGCCTCAGCCACGAACTTCGACGGGACATAATCGACTTTCAGACCCAATCTTGCAAGTGAATCGGCGGTCGCAGGACCGATCGCGCCGATCTTGGGCCCGGCAAGTGATCTAACGTCGCGGCCCAGCTCCGCAAGCCGGTCGATGACGGATCCGACACCGTTCGCACTGGTGAACAAAAGCCAGTCGTACTCGGCAACCCGATCCAAGGCCGCGTCGACCTCGTCGAAGCTTGATGGCGGACAAATCCTAATGACAGGAAATTCTATTGGCTCCGCGCCTTGTTCACGCAGAGCTTCCGACAACACGCCTGCCTGATCGCGACTGCGCGTAACCAGCACCTTTTTGCCGAAAAGCGGTTTGTTGTCAAACCAGCGCAACTTTTCTCTGAGGTTGACGACGTTCCCAACGACAGTTACTGCAGGCGCGCTGATCCCGGCCTCCGTGGCCTTGTCAACTATATTTGCTAGTGTGCCGGTGACAGTCTGCTGTTCCGAACGCGTGCCCCAACGCACAACCGCGACCGGTGTTGACGGATCTCGGCCGTTTTTCACAAGTTCGGCAACTATTTTCGGCAGGTTCTCAACGCCCATCAGAAAAACGATCGTATCCAGACCCGTCGCGATACTGCTCCACTTAATGTCGGACCGGGCCTTGGTGGGGTCTTCGTGACCGGTAACTATACCAAGGGCGGAGCAGAGGCCGCGATGGGTAACGGGAATTCCCGCGTAAGCAGGAGCCGCAATTGCCGATGTAATCCCCGGCACGATTTCAAACTCGACTCCGGCCTCGGCAAGCGCTTCAGCTTCTTCGCCGCCCCGACCGAAAACGAACGGATCGCCACCCTTAAGCCTCACCACCAGCATTCCCTGCCGCGCCTTTTCGATCAAAAGGCGATTGATCTCGTCTTGGGACATCGAGTGAGCTCCGGCAGCCTTGCCTACGTAGATAACCTCGGCGTCCGGCCGCTTCTCAGCGATAAGCGCCGGGTGGACAAGACGGTCGTAGACGATCACGTCCGCCTTGCGAACGCAATCCATCCCCTTTACCGTGATCAGCCCCGGATCACCCGGCCCTGCTCCTACCAAATAGACCATGGTTGCGATAACAATAGCTGAAAGTTGACAGTCGAACGCACAGTTGGGGCGCTACCTATTTGCTCGCCTATGAGCATCCAGCAATCGATCCTCTATCCCAATTTCCTCATCTGTGAGATAACACGCTGGGTCGGGAGCCCAGACGTCGCCGTAAACAGCTTCGGCACGCACACGGAAGTTGCCGTTGCAAATATCGAGCCACTTGCAGTTTGCGCAACGCCCTTTGAGAAGCGGCTTGCGGTTCTTTAGGCCCGCCATCAACGGTTCGGATGTGTCCGTCCAGATTTCGCCGAACTTGCGCTGACGAACGTTGCCGAACGAATAATGCCGCCAGAACTGGTCGGCGTGCACGTTGCCTTCGTTGTCAATTGCGGCGATCCCGACTCCGGAGCTGTTGCCTCCATTCCGTCTGAGAAGTTCTAATGCTTCTTCGGCACGAAGCGAGCCTTCCCGCAACATTCTCATATACAGATATGGGCCGTCGCAATGGTTGTCAACAGTCAGAATGTCTACGTCAAGGCCACGCCGGTGGAAATCGGCCGCGCGGTCGATTATCAAGTCAACTGCTTTGCGAGTTTCCTCGTGAGTGAGGTCGTCCTTGCGAATATCGCTGCCTCTACCGGAGTAGACCAGGTGGTAAAAGCAGGCTCGGTTGATGCGGCGTTGCTCGATGAAGTCAAAGATGGCTTCGAGATCTTCGTAATTGCGTCGGGTGAGCGTGAGGCGTAGGCCAACCCTCTGCCCAACAGCAACACAGTTTTCGAAAGCACGCACAGCGTCCTCGAACGCACCGCCCTTGCCGCGGAAGCAGTCATTGCGTTCGCCGATACCGTCCAGGCTTATGCCAACGTAAGCGACCCCGGCATCTTTTATGCGTATAGCGATTTTCTCGGTGATCAGCGTGCCGTTGGTAGAAATGACAGTGCGAATCCCCAACTCGCTTGCAAGGGCCGCGTTTTCGTAAACGTCTTCTCTCATCAGCGGCTCGCCCCCGGAGAATAGTAATACAGGAACGCCGAACTCAGCCAGATCACGAATCATCTGCTGCGCCTCGGACGTAGAAAGCTCGTTTGGATAGCCCTTGTTTTCCGAGTCAGCGTAGCAGTGGACACAGTTGAGGTTGCATCGCAGAGTCGAGTTCCATACCACGATCGGCCTCCTGTCCAAGACGGACCGTGGATGGCGCGTTCCCGGGTCGGGTTGCGCGTATCTCAGCGGGTCACCCGGCGTTTCTGCTCCACAGTAGAGCTTTGTTATCCCTATCATTCGCGGCCTCTTTTCTTAGGCAAAATCCTTGCTCTCGCCGACTGAGATCCTTCGCTTCGCTCAGGATGACGAGTGGTGGCTCAGAATAACTAACGGTAGCTCAGAATGACGAACGGTAACTCAGAATGACGAACGGTAGCTCATGACAACCATAGTAGGCCACCACATAGGCGGTAGCCCAAGACGACAAAGGTGGGCCAGCACAAAGAAAGTGGCCCAGGACAATTAGCATCAGCTCAGTGTTTCAAGAACCTAACTCCGGCTCACGAGGCACTTCGAAGGAAAGTAAACTGCGCCAGACTTTTTATACTCGGCGGTCGTATAGAGAAGCCTGTAGTCAGTGATGCCGGTGCGCTCCGATATCCGCCGCGCAATATTCTCGCAGTCCTCCCGCGAAGATCCGTGAATCATCGTATAAAGGTTGTAATCGAACCCTTCGAACCTAGGCCGCTGGTAGCAGTGGCTAACGCTTGGGTCCTCGGCGGCCGCGCGTCCGACATCCTCTATCCGATCTTCCGGCACGTTCCATACACCCATCGCGTTGACTGGGTAGCCAGCGCGCTGATGCACCAAAATCGCCCCGAAGCGCCGTATGGTACCGTCGTTTTTCCAGGTTTCTATTTGCGCCAGAAGCTCCTCAACCGGGACGCCCGCTCTGTCAGCAACTTCGGCGAAAGGGTCTTCGGATAGTGGCAACCCATCCTGGAGTGCCCTAACAATGGCAATCTGACGATCGGTCATCGGAGCTCGAACTCCACCTTTAACTTAAAAGTTCGCAACGCGGGAAGAGACTGCATTTCCCGAATTCCGGTTTTCGATTTGATCTCTTCCATCACCACGTCGAGCCT
>JAOAGX010000135.1 GCA_026415535.1 Armatimonadota bacterium
ATACATAGCCGACATTAAGGCAGGCAAAATGACTGCCAAGCAATTGGCTGAACGGGCCAAATGGTTGCGCGATCTTTTCGATGAACAGACGGCCGATGAGGAATCGCTGAACGATGGCTGGGAAGCCAACGAACGGGCCGAAGACAATATCTTGGGCAGCGTCATTGCTCGTTCGATTGTGGACCTTGAGGCAGAGGCAGTTAAGCTGGAGTCGCTGATTAAGCTCGCTGAGGGCGTTCTTGAGAAGGGCGACGAGTCCAAGTTCGCCAAGCTGCGCGAGGTAATCCAGGACCCCAAATACAAAGACGAGAAGCTAATCATCTTCACGGAGCATCGCGACACACTGACATATCTGGTAAACCGATTGGAAGGCCTCGGTTATACCGGCAAGGTGGCAAAGATCCACGGCGGCATGGAATACCAGGAAAGACAGGAGCAAGTGGATTTCTTCCGCAAACCGGCGAGTCAAGGAGGTGCGACATATCTTGTTGCAACAGATGCCGCGGGCGAAGGCATCAACCTTCAATTTTGCTGGCTTATGGTGAACTACGACGTCCCGTGGAATCCTGCTCGCTTGGAGCAGAGAATGGGGCGCATACATCGCTACGGTCAGAAGCACGATCCTGTAATTATCATCAACATCGTGGCTGGCAAAACACGCGAGGGCCGAGTCATAAAGATACTGCTCGAAAAGCTGGAGCGCATTAGGAGGGAATTGTCCTCGGACAAGGTCTTCGATGTGGTTGGACGCATTTTCGAAGGCGTGTCCATCAAGTCTTACATCGAGCGTGCGCTGACCGAGGAGGGCGCCGAAAGCGCTGCACACGAGATTGACGAGCGCCTAACGAAAGAGCGGGTCAAACAAGTTCAGGATGAAGAGAAGCGACTCTATGGCTGCCTAGGCGACGTTGAGGCCCAGCTGCCCAGGATAAGAGAGGAGATAGAGCGGGAAACTTATCGTCGTTTGATGCCCGGTTACGTGAGGCGATTTCTGGAAACGTCACTGCCGCTTGTCGGGGCGAAGATCGATGGTAGCCCAGGAGACGACGCATTCACCATCAAGGAGATTGAGCCAAAAGCTCTCGATCCTTTTCTTCCTCTGATGGAAAAGTATCCCGAAGGTGTGCGGACGCGATTTACGGTGAACAAGCCCGACCCGAGTTCAGACTATGTGTTCTTGCACGTCGGCGAGCCGTTTTTTGACGCTTATCGCGAACATATCTGCACCAGATTCGCCCAGGACGCGTTGCGGGGCGCTGTTTTCGTCGACCCGACTGCTACGGAGCCTTATCTCTTCCATCTTGTGCTGGTCACGGTAGTTCGCAAGGCCGACCCCAGTATGAAGGCGTTCTCGGGCACGCAGACACTGGAGTATCGACTGGTCGGGCTCAAACAAGACGCCAAAGGCGGAGTTCAGGAGTGTCCCGTTGAGCATCTCTTGATCCTCAAAGGTGGAAGCGGCATCACGCATTCATCTGCTCGTCTGGCAGCCGACGCTGCGAACCTGACTGAGGTTGCCAAAGCATATGCATTCGAATCCGTTGCGAAAAGAGCCGCTGAACGGCAGCGAGCGGCTCTCCTTGAATCGCTTGCCGAACGCGAGGAGTACGTTCGACGCGGTTACGACTATGAATGCGCCGAGCTAGCAAGAGCGCGGTCCGCTACCTACAAGAAAATGCGAGAGGGCGACCCCGCTGCTGCTGCGCGCCTCGAGAGCATCAGGAAACGTCAGGCTGCCATTGATAAGCATAAGGACGAAGCGCTGGCAGTGATACGCAGGGAGCCTGATTTGATTGCGCCGGGCGAAGTCACGTTCCTGGCGCACGCGCTTGTTGTTCCTGCACCCGCATCCAAGGATCTCGAAAGATACGATGCCGAGATCGAAAGCATAGCCATGAGCGTTGCTAGGGCACACGAGGAAGCATTGGGGGCAAGAGTGATCGATGTGTCCAATTCTGGGCTTGCCGCTGCCGCCGGACTGAGCGAGTATCCGGGTTTTGATCTTTTGTCGCAGCGGTCGGACGGAACCAAGCTTTGCATTGAAGTGAAAGGTCGCGCCAGGATAGGCGAGATTGAGCTCTCGGAGAACGAATGGGCTAAAGCCTGCAATCTGCGCGATCAGTATTGGCTCTATGTAGTCTACGACTGCGCCACATCCTATCCGAGACTTCTGCGGGTGCAGGATCCGTTTGGCAAGTTGCTAGTTAAGTCACTGGGCGGAGTCAAGATATCGGAAAATGAGATATTCGGAGCGGCGGAGGATGGATAGATGAGATCGACAGAGCGATATGCGGACGACCGCTTGCCAGACAATTTTAGGCGGTTCTTCTGGGACTGTGATTTCTCTTCGCTCAGTTGGCGACGTCATAGGTCGTTTATCATAAGGCGCCTGCTGGAATTGGGCGATTTAGAAGCTATTCGCTGGCTGATTGGAAAAACGGGCGCTCGTGGCATAGAGAAATGGCTTCGCACTCATCACGGCGGCGGTCTTGAGCCAATGCGCCTTCGTTTTTGGCAAGCCAGGCTGGACATTCCCGCAAGTGTTGTGGATGCGTGGGTACAAGCCGGCAATGAGTCGGTGTGGGGAAGGAGAATCAAACAGTGACTTTACATTCTGAGATACTGACTAAGGAACAGCTATCCGTGTTGCTCCCGTTAGCACGTGTGGCCCGCGAAGGCGGATTCTACCTAGCGGGTGGCACAGGGCTTGCTCTATACTTAGGTCACCGACGGTCGATAGATTTCGATTGGTTTACATCAGATGCCTATAACGATCCGCACCAAACGATCCGGCTTCTATCCACTGAGGGACTGAACCTAACCGGCGCTCAAGTTTCCCGCGGAACTCTTCTTGGGACTGTAAACGACGTCAAGGTGAGTTTCTTTCGTTACGAATATCCGCTACTTTCTGAGCTGACTCATTGGGAGGAATACGGCATCGATATCGCGTCTCTGGACGACATCGCTGCTATGAAGCTGGCTGCGATAGCTCAACGAGGCTCACGAAAGGATTTCGTGGATATCTACGCACTTGCTACAAGGCATAGACCCATTTCGGAAATGCTGTCGCTTTATTGCTCGAAGTATTCGATGCCCGATGCAATGCAGGTGATTTACGGGCTGGCCTACTTTGATGATGCCGAAAAACATCCAATGCCCCAAATGTTATGGAAAGTCTCTTGGAAGCAAATTAAGGATGAGATACTGTCTTGGGTGCGGGGAGGATTGCTGTGAATACTGATCTTTTTGTCTTGTTCTCGGACAATAACAGCGGAGCTCTTAGCAGGGGCGGAAGAATCCACGGAGCAGCGGAGGTGGATAGATGAGATGGGACGACGGTCTCGAGGGTATTGCCAAGCGCATTGCGGAGGAAACCGCGTCTCCGCTTAAGGTAGTTGCCGGTCCTGGTACTGGCAAGACGTTTGTGCTCATGCGCAGAGTAGCCCGGCTGATCCAAGAAGAAGGCGTTTCCCCAAATGAAATACTAGTCTGCACGTTCACGAGAACCGCTGCGTCTGACCTGGAAAAGGAGTTGTCCAAGCTCGGCATTGATGGAATAGACAGAGTCCGCAAGGGAACTTTGCATGCGCTCTGTTTCTCGCTGCTTAAGAGAGCCGACGTTCTGGAGATTACTGGTCGACACCCTCGGCCTCTGCTGCAGTTCGAGGAGCGGTTCCTACAGGAAGACTTGAAGAATACATACGGTGGCGTGCGTGCTGTCGGTGAAAAGATGCAAGCTTTCAACGCGGCGTGGGCCAGATTGCAGCACGAAGAGCCTGGCTGGCCGACGTCCGACGATGACCGCAGGTTCAGTGAAGATCTTGGTGGTTGGTTGAAGTTTCACGAAGCCATGCTAATCGGTGAGCTTATTCCCGAAGCATTGAGCTACATCAGAAACAATCCGACGTGCCCCGAGAGGACCGATTTCAAGCACGTGCTCGTGGACGAGTATCAGGACCTGAATCGAGCAGAACAATCTATCTTGGACTTATTGGCAAGCAATGGCTCGCTAACAGTAGTCGGAGACCCTGACCAGTCAATATACTCTTTCAAGTTCGCCCATCCTGAAGGCATCGCCCACTTCGAGGATCTCCATCCCGGCACGCACACTGAAAGCCTTGAGGCCTGCCGAAGATGCCCCCGCCTAGTTGTAAAGATGGCCGACGAGTTAATCTCCCATAACAAGCACCGCGGTTCGGGGAAGCTCAAGCCTCCAGCGTGCAATCCTCAGGGAGAGGTCTTCATCGTACAGTGGCCCAGTATGGATGGCGAGGCGGAGGGGATCGCCGAGTTTGTCCAGACTCGTGTTGATTCAGGAAAGGTAAAGCCGGGCGATATTCTTGTGCTGGCTCCCAGGCGAGACTTCGGCTACGCTATCCGGGACGCGATCAACAACCGAGGAATACCCGCGCACAGCTTCTTTAGCGAGGAAGCGTTCGACGGCTCGCCAAAAAGCCTAGAAGAGTCGAAGTCTCAGCAGATGTTCTCACTGCTGACATTGCTTGCCTACCCTAATGACCGCGTGGCATTGCGCTGCTGGTGCGGGTTTGGAAGCAACAACCTAGCAAGCAACCAATGGTCGCACATCAGAAAATATTGCCAGCAGAACGAGATGTCACCGAGGGACGTGCTGTCGAAACTTGCAGCGGGAGAACTCAAGCTGCCGCACACGGCACACCTGGTGGAACGTTACCAAGCGCTAGTCGATCTTGAGAGTAAGACGCGTGACCTCTACGGATTAGCCTTACTCGATGCCCTCTTCCCGGCAGAAGAGACGTGGGCTGAGCCGTTCAGGTCGCTATCCTCGACAATCGAAGAGCCTGATTACAACGCAGCTATGCTGCTTGATGCTCTTCGCTCGAATTTAACCCAACCCGAACTGCCGACTGATGTAGACTATGTTCGAGTTATGAGCCTTCACAAGTCGAAGGGACTCACAGCTGATCTGGTTCTGGTCGTGGGATGTGTTGAGGGTCTGATTCCGTCTCATCCAACGGACGCCGAGACGGACGAGGAGAAAGAACGTTTCCTTGAAGAACAGCGACGGCTTTTCTATGTAGCTATCACGCGCTCGAAAGGTACTCTTGTTCTGTCTAGTGTTACTCAGCTACCTGCCAATCTCGCATACAAAATGGGTGTCAAAGTGAAGAGTGTACAGAACGGCAACGTTCGTACCATCAGTTCACGCTTCATCGGTGAACTGGGGAAATCGAGTCCTCAGCCAATAAGTGGCAAGCATTTCCTTGCAAACGTTAAGGAGACAAGGCTATGACCGACCGTCGTCTAATCGAAGTCGCGTTTCCGTTAAAGCAGGCGTCGCTTGATTCCGTGCACGAGAAAAACGTTCGGCACGGGCATATATCGACGCTTCACATATGGCCGGCGAGGCGGCCGCTGGCTGCTTGCCGCGCAGCGCTCATTGCCACGCTACTTCCTGACCCCGGCAACGAAAAAGAGCGAAGAGAGTTATGCGAGCGCATCGGCGGCAAGGTCGTGAAGGTCATAAAGCAAAAGAAACTCCCGAACGGGCGGATCGAGAACATCGAAACTGAAGAAACCGTTGGCGGCATCTTGCACTGGGGCCGCGAGTCCGACCCGGATATCCAATGGTTCCGCGAGAAGATACGCGAGGCTTACGGCGGCCGGGCGCCCAAAGTTCTGGACCCGTTCGCGGGCGGCGGCGCCATTCCGTTGGAAGCCATGCGGCTGGGGTGCGAGGCGACGGCGATAGACATCAACCCGGTTGCCTGGTTCATTCTTAAATGCACGCTGGAGTATCCGCAGAAGCTTGCGGGCAAGAAAATGCCTCTGCCGGAGTTTGTGCTCAAGGATCGCGAGTTTATGGAGGCGTTTTTCAAGGCGCAGGGTTTTTCTGGGGCGTCGCTCGACTCACAGCTTGCGAAACTCGGCCTGGACGGCAAAGACAAAGCGCACCCAGAACTAATGCCGGTGGAAGATTTTCTGCTCGAGGCCGATCTTGCCTGGCAGGTTCGGGCTTGGGGAACGTGGGTGCTTGCTCAGGCTCGAAAGGAATTGGCGCGTTTCTACCCGACGTATGCGGAGTTCGAGCCGCTGGAGAAGGTCGGCGATTGGGACAAGCGTCCGATGAAGCTTGTCCCGCTGACGCAAGACTGCAAGCCTGATCTTGACTCGCTCAACGACGAATTTGACGAGAAGTATCTGAGCGACCCTAGAAACCCGCGATGGATTGCCAAGCCGACAGTCGCCTATCTGTGGGCAAGGACTGTTA
>JAOAGX010000136.1 GCA_026415535.1 Armatimonadota bacterium
TCCCAACAGATAACCCCCAGTCGGCCCGGCCAGCGCACCAACGCCGCCTTTGAACCCTGCAAAGACCGGTGCTCCTAGTAACCCTGCCGCCAGATATTGTATCTGCGATATTGCCGCAAGCCTACCGCCGAGCATCATCGAACACAACGCCACAGCAAAAACTTGCAGTGTTACCGGAATCGGGTTTCCTGGTAAGTAAAAACCAATCTGCGCACACACCGATGTGAGAGCCGCGCCCGCAAGCGTGGCTACAACCGAACGCCAGCCGGAAAGCTCAGTTCTTACCGTTCCGCACAGACTTTTCATGCATCCCTCCTACTGAAAATCAAGACGGGGGGTTCCCCCGAGATCATCGTGTGCAGACACCAGAATGCCGCTTCAACACTGGGTGAAATTGTAACACGGGCAGCGCACAAGTGAAAAGCGGCCCCGCCAGAAAACGAGGCCGCATCGTATTATTCAAAATTACGATTTATGTAACCTATAGCCTTGTGCCACCAACCCTAGCTGTTACAGACACCACAAGAGCCTAGGCTGCCCTTAGAAAAACCCTGGTACACACGACGAGTAAGTAATAGCTCGTCGCGAGGCACCTGCTATTATACATGCACTAGAACCCAGTAAAGAACTCGGTGAACAGCACGTCGTTCTTCGGAGCAGTGGTCCCAGGAGGATTGCTGGTCATATTCTTCTCGTAGTTGATTTCAATCCAGACGCCTTTGCGAATTGGGTAGACATAACCAAGCGTGAGTTGCTGAATTGGCCACGTACGAGAGTTTGCAGTTCGCTCCTTATCATAGTTTATAGCGGCCCATTTGATTACATACTTCGGCTTGTCCTTCGGCTGCCAGCCCGCCGCTAGCTGATATCCAGTTATGCCCAACAGGCTAAATTTGCCCGTGTACCACTCTGCCTGCGCAAAGAACGGCCCAGAAGTCCAGATAGTGTCGATGCCGAATTTGTTATGATCAGTATTAGTATTCGTTGTTCCTGGAGGCACAAACGGTGCAACTGGCGCAAGCTGCGTCGGATTGAGCTTTCCTACGCAGCCTGAAAAGTGAAACTGGAACGTCGGACGGGTTATGCCAATCCTGCCCGAAATTGCCATCCTACCAGTATTGTTAGCCGAGTTATCTCTGTCACAAATGTGAGACTGCATGTCAACGTTGGGCAACGCCCCTGCAGTTTCTCCAACGTTGCGAGTTCCTAGGTTATGATCCAAAAAGAACGAAATACCGCCATCGATGTTGCCGCTCTTGGCGGTCCATTGGAAGCCCTGAATTCGGTCCTGAGTGAATACTTCCGAGAGTATACCGTACTGAGAGGTTCTCCTGTTTGCATAGCTCGGCGTCAGGCCGAAGTTAAGCTGTCTACCTTTGCCTATCCTGATTCGACCGGGCCCCAGCGGTAGGTCAACGTAGGCGCTCTCGAGATACGTGCGCGCCTGTTCTGCAGTAACCCCGGACGCCGTACCAGTTACAGTTTGTGCGGGCGCACCGCCGGCAGGAACAGCAGGTAGTGTCACTGTCGAAGTGCCGCCTATAAGACTGTCAGTAATCCACGGGTGGAAGTACAATTCGACATATGCAGTGGCGTCCTCTCCCAACCTGCCCAATGCCGATATGGAAATCCTCTCGGTAACAAAACGAGCACTCATGCTGGGGTTAGTGTAGAAGCGGTTTAGCATATAGCCGTGAATCTCTACAGGCGGCGCCTGGCACAAACCGGCTGTTGCGAACAGGCATACTGTTGCGCACACAAGAATAATCATTACTGTGAACCTTGCCAATGCTCTTCCTCCTCCCCTACTTTCGTAGGTGTTGATTTTGCTTACTTCTTAAGAAATCATACAAAGGCCTGCGAAGATTGACTCACCCTCAGTCGTCCTCACCTCCTGCGAATTCACCGCTCTCTGTTGTCAATAACCCGATTAGAGCGGTCTACATTCTCCAGAGTTTTAGGCTCAACCAGCCTCACCCTGGGCGTTAAACCAATTACGGCATGAACGCGGCGCTTGATCGTCTCCTCAAGTTCGACCAGCTTTTGCATCTGGTCACTGATCATATGCGCCGACAGCTCGACCTTGAGAGTCAAATAATCCAATCCTTCTTCGCGTTCCAGAACCACCTGATACTTCGGCTCAACGTGCTCAATATCGTAAAGCAGAGCTTCGATCTCCGACGGGTAAACGTTCACGCCTCGAATGATGAACATATCGTCGGTCCGCTTACGCACGGGTGACATTCGGGCAGTTGTACGTCCACACTTGCACGGCTGACGCGTGATCGAGGTTACGTCGTGCGTCCGGTACCGGATCATAGGAAGGCCTTCCTTAGTCAATGTAGTGATTACGAGCTCTCCCGTATGATCCTCCGGCACAGGCTCCAGCGTATCAGGATCCACAACTTCCGCAAGGAAATGGTCTTCATTAATATGCAAACCGTTTCTAAGCTCGCACTCGCCGGCGATTCCCGGGCCCATTACCGCACTCACTCCATAGTTGTCGGTCGCCACTATGCCGAGTCTCCGTTCAATCTCAGAGCGCATCCAGTCGCTCATCGGTTCCGCGCCAAATAAACCCACTCTCAAACACAAAGACGCAGTCGATACGCCGACGCGGTTCATAACCTCAGTAAGGTAAAGAGCATAACTGGGTGTGCTCACCAGTACAGTGCTTCGAAAATCCTGCATTATCTGGATCTGCCGTTCCGTATTGCCTAGCGAGACTGGGATCACTGAAGCCCCCAGGCGTTCCGCGCCGTAGTGCATTCCAAACCCACCGGTAAACAAGCCGTAGTCAAAAGCGATTTGGACCACGTCGTCCTTAGTTACTCCTGCAGCGCTCATTACTCGAGCCACCTGTTCAGCCCAATGCTTTAGGTCGTTTTTTGTGTATCCGACTACTATTGGCTTGGCAGTTGCGCCGGATGAAGAGTGAATTCGCACTATCTCCCGAAGCGGAACTGCGAACATCTCGTAAGGATAGCCATCACGAAGATCTTCCTTGGTTGTGAAGGGCAGCCGCACAATATCTTCAAGGGACTGTACATCCTCCGGGGCTACGTTCAAGGCCGCAAACTTACGATGGTAAAACGGAACGTCCCTATAGGCGCGATTGACCACTGCCTGCAGCCTTTCGAGCTGAAGTTGGTCCATCTCCGCCCTGTCCATTTTCTCTATCTTACGATTCCAGATGGGCATTTTTCGACTCTTGTGCACGGGGTATAGTCCCCGACGTTTTAGACAATCAACCTTTCAAACCTTCCCCGTCTGATCCATAATCTGTCGATAACCTTTGCCAAGATAGGCTCTTTGTATTTCCGGGTTCTTCGAAAGTTCAGACGCCAGGCCTTCCATCACCACTCGGCCCGTTTCCATAACGTAGGCTCTCTTGGCGATTCCAAGGGCGGCCTTGGCATTCTGTTCAACGATCAGAACGGTCGCTCCCTCTTTGCGTAGCTCCGAGATAACCCTCAGAATCTCCTTCACGACCATCGGTGCCAACCCCATTGAGGGCTCGTCCAACAGCAGCATCTTCGGGGCACTCATCAACGCGCGTCCGATCGCCAGCATCTGCTGTTCGCCACCCGACAAAGTGCCTGCAAGCTGGCTGTGTCGTTCCTTCAGTATCGGGAAAATCTCATAAACGCGCTCCAAATCCCGCGATACTGCCGTTCTCTTGGCGAACCTGCTCCTACGATAAGCACCCAAAACTAGGTTCTCATAAACCGTCATGCCTGCAAAAAGTTGTCGGCCTTCGGGAACCTGCGTAAGACCCATACTGACAAGCCTTTCGGTCGGGAAACCTGTCACGTCTTGACCATCAAATATGATCCTACCGGATCTAGCAGGCACAACTCCCGATATCGTATTGAGCACTGTGGTCTTGCCCGCCCCGTTAGGGCCTACTATCGCGACTATCTCACCTGGGTCAACGTGAAGCGAGATTCCTCGCAAAGCAAGTATCCTGCCGTAGTATGTAACCACGCTCTGAAGCCTGAGCACTATTTTGCCTCCGCCCCCAGATACGCAGCTATCACACGCGGATCGTTTTGAACCTCCTCGGGCGCACCCTCGGCTATTTTGCGACCCTGATCCAAGACTGTTACTTCGTCGGACATTTCCATTACGAACTGCATATCATGATCCACCAAAAGCACCGTCACGCCCTCAGATATGATACGCCTTAGAAGTGTCATAAGACCCTCGGTTTCGCGAGTTGAAAGCCCCGACGCAGGTTCGTCCAGCAATAACACTTTAGGACGACTAGCCAACGCACGAGCGATCTCAAGAAGTCGCTGCTTGCCAAATGGTAGGCTCCCAGCAGGCAAAGCCGCGTCGTCGGCAAGACCCACTAGTTCTAGATGCCGCATCGCCTCCTTCGAAATCAGTCTCTCTTCGCGCCAGTGACCAATCCATCGCAATGCACCAGATGCTATGCCCTGCTTTGTCCAGACATGACAGCCTACCATAACATTTTCGATCACGGTCATATTCTCGAAAAGCTGCACGTTCTGGAATGTTCGTGCAAGTCCCAGGGCGGCCACTTCGTGCGTTTGCAACCCTGCAATTGACTTCCCACCTACAAAAACATCACCTGCCGTCGCCTGGTAGACTCCTGCGATAAGGTTCAAAAGCGTACTTTTACCTGCACCATTTGGTCCGATAAGGGCCTTGGTCCGCCCACGAACAACACGCATATCAACGCCGTTGACCGCCATCAAGCCGCCAAATGCGCGACAGACACCTTTTGTCTCAATCAAAACTTCCATGCCCTGTACTGCGGTTGACTTGGAGTGCAGTCCTAAAACGCCGTACTCCATAATCACCCTTCTTGTTTGGCTCGCATCATTGTGCGCCAAGCAAACGATAGACTGTCGGCAACACCCCTTACCAACCCTTGCGGCAACACGATCATAATCACAATTAACACGGCTCCGAATACTATTGGATCCAAGCCGGTTAGCGTCAATCCAAGAAACTGGTGATGCGCCTTATCGAGTTCGAGCATCCAGTTTTTGAGAGTCTGAATGGCTGCCGCACCGAATAGTGATCCCCAGACACTTGCCATCCCGCCTAGAACAACCATTACCACAAGCTGAACCGACACCATAAAGTTGAACTCGTTCGGGTTTATGTAGCCTATACCAGCGTTGTGAGCGTGGAGGCTGCCAGCGATCGACGCCAAAGCAGCGCTAAGCACAAACACCTGGACCTTGTAACGTCCAGTGTCTACTCCGAGCGACGCAGCCGCAATTTCACTGCCGTGTACCGCCCGAAACGCCCTGCCCACCCGGGATCGCACAATATTCACTGCTAGCAGAATCGCTAGAAAGACAAAACCCCATACCAAGTAGTAATACTGTCCCCGCATAGATACTTCGCCACCAGCCGCTACCTCATAGGCGCGCCTCGCAACACTAGGAATCGAGTCGAAAAACTGTATCGTCGGTATGTTAAAGATGCCATCACTCGACCCGCCGGTAACCGCCGTCCACTGCCTGAACACAATCTCGACGATGATTCCGAACGCCAATGTTGCCATCGCAAGATAATTGCCCTTGAGTCTGAGAACCTGTCCTCCTATCAGATAGGCGACCAAAGCGGTCAAGAATACCCCAACGATCATACCCGTCCACGGCGACGTCCCACCGCGAGCGAGCGTTCCTTCGAGGAACCAACTCGAAAGATAGGTCACTAACGCTGTCAATGCGCCTGCGACGGCCGTCTTCCTCCAATCGACTTTCCCTGCCAAGCCCAACCCGGCCATCACCGCGGTAAACATGACCGCGGAAACGATAGCCCCCGCGAAAATCGCCCGCGCCAACCACGACATCAGTCCGAGTATGGCCACGCCCGCCGCCAATCTCCAGCCCGTCGCCCTTGTAAGAGACATCAGCGCAGCGACACCCGCCATCATTCCAACCCCAACCGAAAGTCCGGGAATCACCTCGCCCGGTATAGGTTTGACCACGAGTATCGCCGAAGTAAAAGCACCCATCCCAAAGAAAGCAGCATGACCGAGCGATACCTGACCAGCGTACCCCATCAGCAGATTCAACCCGACAGCAAGAAGCGCGTAAATGCCGATGTAGATCAGCGTTGTAAGCTGCGATTCCCTTGCGTATCTCGGCACGAGAAGGTACCTGTCTCTTATACACATCT
>JAOAGX010000137.1 GCA_026415535.1 Armatimonadota bacterium
TCAATGAATTGTTCGAAGCGTTTGCGCGTGTGATGAAAGTTCGGAATTGTCTCGTGCAAACGCTTGCCGGGCAGAGTGCTAAGCATTTTCTGGAAGTTGCCGAAAGCTCTGGCCGCACTATAGACGTGACGAATGTCTTCCACTCTGTCATAAGTACGTGCCCCCTCGATAAAGATGTACGTCCGCCAGTACTCGCCCTCAGGAGATAAGTAAAACGACTTGCCGTCCACAGTTGGTATCAGTGTAAGGGTTTCCCGATCGGGATTGCCACCAGCAGCGATACACTGTTCACGCGCATAGCGAGTGACGCGCTCGATGTTTTCCATCACTTTCTCGGGTTCTTTGAAGACGTTGTGGTTGATGCGTTGGTGAATGTAGCGCACGACCTTAGAACCAACTTGAAATCGGCCTGCATAGGTGTCATTGATGTGACCCGTGCCGTACGGAGCTGCATCAAGGAAGCGGCCCTCCAACTGGAAGTGAGGGACAATCACGCTCAGATCGTGTTTCATCTCGACCGTCATTGCGTGTAACGCCCCCCTTGTTTCCAAAGGTCCTTGGGATAGGCGCCGCGTTCGATAAGCTCATGAATCGCCGCCTGGACAGTCGGTCGATCCTCCCTATACGTCATACCGAACCACTTTTCTTTCGTTGGCAACACTTTAACCCGGGCCCTACCCTCCTTTATCAGGTCGCCAACCACATCCGGCAGGAAGAACTCGACTTTCGTCAGATCGCTCGCGTTGAACTTTAGAAACCGCTCGAACCGAACCTCTAGCTCGTGCATCATTCCCACGGTGAAGCCCCACGCGTTCATCGAAACTATAGTGTCAGGTGGAAGGACAACCCAATTGTCGCCTTCCTCCTCGTATGCCACTTCAGCCCCACGTCGCTGAACACGAGTGCGCTCGCGCACGTCCATCAGGTATCCGTCCGGTGTCATCTCGCACACGCCCCTGGCTACGGCTCCACTCTCCGAAAGCGTGTTCGCGATCTGGTAGCCAACCATACAGAAATCGTAGATACCGTTTTGATCCTCCGCCTGGTGCAGATATTGCGAGAGCGATTCGAAGGCAGTCGGGCCATAATAATCGTCAGCGTTGACTACTGCGAATGGACCTTCCACCTCGTTCCGACAGCTAAGGACAGCATGCCCTGTTCCCCAAGGCTTGATCCGTTCTTCAGGGACTTTGAATCCGGGAGGCAGGTCTGTCAGTTCCTGAAGGACGTAAGCAACGTTTACCCGGTGGCCTAAGGTCGGGCCAAAGCGTTCGCGGAATGCAGGCTCCAGGTCCCTGCTGACAACAAATACGATCTTTGCGAATCCAGCCTTGATCGCGTCGTAGGCTGTGTAGTCCAGAATGACCTCTCCGCCGGGCCCGACGGGGTCCATCTGTTTGAGTCCGCCGTAACGGCTACCGATACCAGCAGCCATTACTATCAAAGTCGGCCCGGTAACAGTATCCTCCCTACGTTGTATACCATCCCGCTGCAATCGTTAGGACCCCCGAAACACACAACTTGGTTTATTTTCACGCAAATCAAAAACTCAAGTCACCCTGAGGATGAAGGATGTCACAGCAACGTGGAGATTCTTCGCTGCGCTCAGAATGACTTGTTGGTCATATTCAGACTTATTGTCAAATCCAGACTTGTTGGTCATATTCAGACCTGTTGGTTGTATTCAGAATTGTTGGTCATATTAATAATGATATTTTTGCAATAATCAGTTGTTAACATGTTGAAAATATTCAGAACTACCTGTTGGCAATATCTCAGAATGACCATTGGTAACATTAAAAACGGCTTGTGGGTGATCTTTCAAAATAACCTGTTGGTAACACATCGTGGCCCTTGCAATCGGCCGCAGATCAACAGATTTCGAACAATCACGCATACAAATCGATCACTTCTCGACGGCTAGCAGATTCGTACGCAACCACGGCAACTTCCAGTGCCTTCACGCCGTCCTCGCCTGTTACCTCTACCGGTTTGTCATGCGCGATCGAGTCAACGAAGGACTCAATCATAGCCTGGTTAATGTCGTCTCCCCAGTATTCGTAGGTGTGCTTGCCGGTCCTATCAGAGAAGACATCGATTTTCTGCGCAAACATCTCCATCTTCGCAACACCCTGAGTCCCAATCACTTCGAGATTCACGTTGCCCCAGAACGGATAGCTCTTCGGACGTGACCAGCTTGAGTCGATGGTGGCAAAGACGTTGTTGGTAAAGTCGATGGAGATGATACCTGTGTCGTCGTAATCTCCGCCAAACATGCGATTGTCGATTTCTGCATAGATTCGCGCAGGCTCCGCCTTCGTTAGCACGCGCATCAAATCGACAAGATGAACAGTATGATCGATCACCGCACCGCCGCCGGAAAGGTTCTTGTCCAAAAACCAACCACCCGGGCACTGACCCTGGTTCGTACCCTTCATCGCGAGAAGCTTTCCAAGCCGGCCTTCCAATACTGACTCTTTCAAACGCTTGAACGCAGGATGAAAGCGGCAGGGGAAAGCAGTCATCAACTTGACCCCGCTTCGCTTGCAAACTTCGACAATGGCTTCGGCATCTTGCTTCGTAGATGCAAGCGGCTTTTCGCACAGCGCATGCTTCTCACTTTGAGCAGCCATTACTACATGGCGCCGATGGTTGGCATTCTCGCTGGCAACGATAACTGCATCGATATCGCTTGCAAGCATTTCCTCATACGTGGCGAAAGCCTTCACACCGTAGAGTTCGGCCATCTCTTCCGCTCGCGCTTGGTCGTCGTCGGCGATGCCGACGAACTCCACAGCCGGAATTTTCTTAAGACATGACGCGTAAGCATGAGCGTGCATATGCGCGAAGCTCATTATTCCTATCTTCACGACCTTGTTGTCCGACATACGCTTCTCCCATTTACGGTTCGTCTAAGCATGAAAGTCATGCTTTACAAGCAGGAATTGCAAACAGCCTAGATTATCCACTCCACCCAGAATGACAGCTCACCTGAAGAAATGTAACCCAAGCTAATCTGCAAAGCAAAATCATGCTAGAGCAACCGGACGATCAGTGGTTATTGATCGAATGGCAGCCTCTCCTATTCGAACCGCTTCCAAACCATCCTCGGCCGTCACATCCGGCCTACGACCCTCTTCGAGACAGTCGATGAAATGCTTTAGCTCCAAGTAATAAGGACTCCGAGAAACAGGGCTTTCAGGAACAGCAACGCTGATGGATTGTTCATCCTTTGCCTTAAGCTCAATTGTAAGCGGAGCTGTTTCGGCACTGGAGTAGCTTAGAAGTCCCTCTGTGCCAGCAACCTCAACCGTAGTTAGAAAACCACTAGGTCTAGCCCAATTGCCCTCGACATGTGCAATCAACCCGCTTTCGAAGCGCAGCGTGACCAACGCGTAGTCTGTAAGCGGAAAATTGGATTCATAAAGCCCCCTCGCATAAACCCGCCTTACTTTGCCGAAGCACCAGCGTAGCCAGTCGTAATCATGAATTATCATATCCAGGGCAACTCCGCCGCTATTTTTCACATCGGCAAACCAGTTATCAACTCTGGACGGATAGGCGCAACCACGGCTTGTCCTGACAACAACCGGCTTGCCGATAGCCCCATCGAGAATTAGCTCGCGCATCTTCTTAAACTCGGGGAACCACCTCAGAACCTGCGCAGGGAATAAAGTAACCCCCGCCTCCTCACAAATGCGCACCGCTTCCATTGCTTGGCCGGTTGTTCGAGTAAGCGGTTTCTCACAACATATCTGCTTGCCCGCAGCCGCAGCCTGTTTTATGTAATCGATATGAGTGTGCGTAGGAGTGCAAATATCGATCACGTCGAACTCCACACCAGAAAGCAATGCCTTCATTGTGGTGAATGCCTTGGCGGAGTACTTCGCCGCAAATTCCTCGGCGGCAGCAGCTTTAATGTCGCAGACCGCAACTAGCTCAACGTTCGACATTTGCGCATAGGCTTCGGCATGAACAACGCCTATCCTCCCCGCACCAACAATCGCGACCCTCTGCATATACCACGCCCCCTGAATAATCGCTATTTGCTTGGTAACCAGATGTCTTCGTCGGTGATACCGACTTTCTCAATGATCGGCGCAAGAACAGCCGTCCGGCCAACACTCTCCAGCGAGTGTGCATCGCTACCTATCGAAAACTTTATTCCCGCCGACTTGCACATAGAAAGAAACCTCAGTCGAAACTCCAACTGGTCACGCGCAAGCGCTCGCGGACTAATTTCCATAGCAATCTTGTTAGCCCTCGCAAGCTCGATTGCCTCTGCCAAATCATGCTCTTTAATCGTGTATAGGCATGTCGGATCAAAAGTATTCGGGAAGACAAATAACGGGTGGGCGATTACGTCGGCAAATTCCAGCGAACATGCATATCGAAACATCTCGAAAAAGTGCCTGCCAACTTCCTCCAACGAGCTTCCCTTTGGTTGCGCGACAGCTCGATCGTGAAAATGATTTGCGGAGACCATTACGAAATCGACCTGAGACCTCATATCCTCGGTTACTACGTGTTTGCCAACCGAAAGAATGTCGGCCTCGCAGCCCACAAAAACCTCAATCGGTTTTTCTATCCGAGCAAGCTCATTCCTAACCTCGTCCAGGATCACAGGGCTTACTCTTGCATCTACGTGATCGGTTATTCCGAGGTATCTAACGCCTCTTTTTTCGGACACGCTGATTATCGACGCCAACTGCATCTCCCCGCGAGCACACACGGAAAGACGAGTGTGGACGTGAAGGTCGCAGCGCTTGTAGAGCTCATTGGTCATAGTTTGGCAAACCAAGACATCTGACCTACCCCAAGCTGAACAAACAACCCCTACCCTCGCCAGCAATGCGAAGTATTTTCGCGTAACTCCGGGGTTCTCGCTTAGCTCAGAATCATAGCCAGCAGTATTAGGGTAGCAGGCTAAACAAACATCAAGTATGGCGACTCCAATATCTGTCTCACGCGAGCAAGAAACTCAGCCGCTGGTGCCCCATCCATAACTCGATGGTCGAAAGTTAGGCTCAGAGTCATCATCGAGCGTACCTCAATTCGACCTTCTACCACAGCCGGCTTCTGAATAATTCTACCGACTCCCAATATCGCACTTTGCCCGGGCGTGATTATAGGGGTGAAGCTGTCCACGCCGTACGTGCCCAGATTTGTAATGGTAAACGTACCTCCCTTGAAGTCGTCAGCACCCGACTTGCCTTCGCGAGCACGCGCGATAAGTTCTTTGGCCTCAACGGATATTTGAGGGATCGTCTTGCCACGAACATCCCTAACTACCGGCACCACCAATCCGCCTTCGACAGCCGTCGCGATACCAATGTTAATCTGATCGTGAATAACTATGCTATCGCCCTCAATTGACGAGTTTACTATCTGTTTGTCCTCGATTGCCCTGGCAGCCGCTTTGACGATTATATCCGTATACGATACTCTCACACCGTAGCGCGCCTCGATATCTTGTAGAATGCTTTCCCGCATTTTCACGCACTCGGTCATATCGACTTCTGTTACGAGAGTCACGTGGACTGCCGCCCGAGCACTTGACTCGACAGCTTGAGCCACCCCCTTGCGCAAACCAGCGAAGGGAATCCTCTGACCGATTGAAGGTTGAGGAGTAGGCACTGCAGCAGCACGCCTGACATCCTCGCTCGTGACTCGTCGACCAACCCCAGTTCCAGTCACAGCCTCCGCTGACACGCCTAAATCGGCAGCTATCTTGCTTGCCAACGGGGTAAGCTTCGGCATCGACGCAATGTATTCGAGAACGTCTTTCTCGACGATTCTCCCATTTGGTCCTGTCCCTCGCCCGGCAAGTACGGCGATGTCAATTCCGTGTTCGCGAGCGACTCGCTTGGCAGCAGGGGATGCAAAAATCCTACCTTCAGGCTGCAAAGGGCGAATCTCCGCCTCGGGAAGACGAACTTCCTCCTCAGCAGGAGGAACTTCACGATCAGCCGGCTTGGCGGGGAATTTGGCCTCTAACGGCTCGGTAGGAGCGGCATGAGCCTCTACCTTCCGAGAAACCTCGCCTTCTTGAGGAGCTAGAAGGTGGTCGATAGGTTCGTCGGCAGTCCCAATAATCGCAATCGGTTCCTTGACCGGAACCACTTCGTCCGGATGGGCCAGGATCTTGCGTAGCACACCGGATTCGGGTGCCTCTACCTCCATGT
>JAOAGX010000138.1 GCA_026415535.1 Armatimonadota bacterium
AGATGTGTATAAGAGACAGAAATTGCCTTGACTTCGGAGTGACCAGGATCACCTACCACGACCACAAGACACCCATCTTCGGCGAGTCGCCGCGCGACTTTGTGGACGTTTGCGACAAATGGGCAAGTTGCATCAATTACACGTAGTCCGGTTTTGATAGCCAAATCTTTAACTTTGTTGGACACGCCATGAGAAGGCATCACTATTGCACCGCCATTAACTTCGCTTAAATTCCGCACGACTCTAACTCCCTTGTCTTCGAGTCTACGCACGACTTGGGGGTTGTGAATCAGTGGCCCGAGAGTTGCGAGCGTTTCACCTTTCTGGACCTCTGACTCCACAAGGTCAAGCGCTCGCTTCACACCAAAACACATGCCCGCCTGATTGGCTACGATTACCCTCATTTGAATCGAGAAAGCACGAAATAGGGAATACCACTACGGGGTTGTTTGCCCATCTAGTGTGTTGCGAAGAAGAAACAGTTCATTTTTTCGCGATATTCTTCGCTGTGCTCAGAATGACGCGCCTATTTCGGAATGACGCGTCTATTTTTCAGAATGATGCGCCTATTATTTCAGAATAATGAGTCTGTTTTATAACGGTGAGTCTATTGCAGAACAATGTGCCCTTAGAGGTTTTTCTACATAACCCAGCAAATAACTTGCTCTTGGTAAGTCCGACCAAGAATCCTATCTATTGCCGAGGTGTTTGAGCAAGCCGTACTCAACACTGTCGGCAAGGGCCTTCCAACTGGCCTCGATAATGTTCTCGGAAACACCAACCGTGCTCCAAGAACCTTCGGGATCGCGCGACTCTATAATCGTGCGAACCTTGGCGGCGGTTCCAGCCCGTGTGTTTACGACACGCACCTTAAAGTCGGAAAGTTTTATCTTTGCAAGCTCTTTTCCATAGAACCTTTCTAGCGCCAATCGAAGCGCACTGTCTAGTGCGTGAACGGGACCATCTCCCTCGGCTACGGTAAAAGCCTCAACGCCGTCGACTGCAATCTTGAGCGTCGCCTCGGTTATGCACTGTTCATCCGGCCCGCGCTTTTCGACAATAACCCGAAAACCTTTTAGATCGAAAACCTTTTTGTAAAGACCTAGCGCCTTCTTAACCACCAACTCGAAGCTAGCTTCTGCTTCCTCGAAAGAATACCCCTCGCGCTCAAGGCCGATTACCTGATCCAACAGTGACTTAACCTGTGGATCTTGTTTATTGAGGTCCACATCGAGTCTCTTGGCCATATGCACAACACTGCTTCCGCCAGCGTAAGATGATATCAATATACGCCTCGAACCTCCAACAGCCTTGGGATCGATATGCTCATAGGTTCGGGGGTTTTTCTCGACGGCGTCTGCGTGAACGCCTGCCTTGTGAGCGAAGGCACTTGCCCCCACAAAAGGTAGTGCGTCATTAGGCACCACGTTAGCCACTTCATCGACGTATCGAGACAATTCCGTTAAATGAGCAACTGCTCCGTCTGGTACGCACCTAATGCCCATCTTGAATTCGAGAATAGGGATTATGCTGCATAGATTGGCGTTGCCGCAACGCTCGCCAAGACCATTAACCGTACCCTGTACGTGTGCAGCACCCGCTTGGACAGCGGCGATCGTATTAGCTACTGCAAGCTCGGAGTCATTGTGCGCA
The DNA here is from genome assembly GCA_026415535.1 of Armatimonadota bacterium. Classification (GTDB taxonomy): domain Bacteria; phylum Armatimonadota; class UBA5829; order UBA5829; family UBA5829; genus CALJES01. The sequence goes on from JAOAGX010000138.1 coordinate 1,654, forward strand.
TGGATGCCAACGAATATCCCTGAATGTCTAACCGCTTCGGCTGTCGCCTCGGCTATTTCACTGGGAAGAGTGCCACCATTGGTATCGCAGAGCACAACACACGAAGCACCGGCTTCCTCGGCAACCTTAAGAGTTGCAAGAGCATATTGCGAATCCGCTTTGTATCCATCAAAAAAGTGCTCGGCGTCAAATATGACCTCTTTGCCCTGAGCCGTGAGGTAGGCAATCGTGTCACGAATCATCTCTAGGTTTTGTTCAAGAGTTACTCTAAGGACTTCTTTGACATGCAAGTCCCACGATTTGCCAAAAATCGTGACAACTGACGTGTCTGCCTGCAAAATCTTGGCGATCAGTGGGTCCTCATCTGGAGTGTACTTAGCTCTGCGGGTGCTGCCGAAGGCAACTAGACGTGCGTTTGAGAACTTGACGTCCTTTGCACGACGGAAAAATTCCGTGTCTGTGGTGTTCGAACCTGGCCAGCCGCCCTCGATATAAGCAACGCCGAACTCGTCGAGTTTGCGGGCAATCTTGAGCTTGTCTTCCTCGGAAAAGGTGATTCCTTCGCCCTGCATGCCGTCGCGCAGGGTCGTATCATAGATAACTACCTGCTTCAGTTTGATCACCTCTTTCTGTCAACAATCTCAAGACTCCCTTACCTTGACAAATTAGAGCACTCGTCGTGACTAACGAGACATCCTAAGTGTTCGTTCATCATGTGTGTACCAATCGATTGACTTGCAAGTTAACCCTGTAGTCTGTGACTGTTTGTCCGCTTGATGACTGCATGAAATCTACAATAGGCTCGGCTACTGTTTTAACTTCGACCGAGCATAGTTTACTAACCCGCCAACCTCGATTAGCTCGCGCATAAACGGTGGGAAAGGCTTTGCCTGATAGGTCTCGCCGGTGGTGATGTTTGTTATACGGCCCGATTCCAAATCGATCTCCACGGTGTCGCCGTTCGAGATACCTGCTACTGCCTCCGGACATTCAAGTATCGGCAAACCAACGTTCAGAGCGTTTCGGTAAAATATCCGCGCAAAGGTGTTGGCAATAACACACGCGACACCCGACGCCTTAATCGCGATAGGCGCGTGCTCGCGGGAGGAGCCGCAGCCGAAGTTGTCCTCCGCTACAATGATATCACCTGGCCTGACACGACTTGCAAACTCAGGATCGATATCTTCCATGCAGTGCGACGCGAGTTCCTTGGGATCGGTCGTATTCAAGTATCGCGCCGGTATGATGACGTCCGTATCAACATTGCTACCGTACTTGTGCACTGTGCCTTTGATCATGTTAGTTCCTCCGGACTTCCGATACGGCCAAGCACGGCGGAGGCGGCGACAACTGCCGGGCCAGCAAGATAGACCTCAGACTTCGGATCGCCCATTCGCCCGACGAAGTTGCGGTTAGTTGTAGCGACAGCTTTCTCTCCCGCAGCAAGCACACCCATATGTCCGCCTAGGCACGGTCCGCACGTCGGTGTTGAGATCGCCCCGCCGGCTTCGACAAATATCTCCGCCAAGCCCTCTCTGATTGCCTGCAGATAAATCTCCTGTGTCGCAGGAATTACGATTAACCTCACGTCAGGATGAACCTTGCGGCCATTGAGTATCGCGGCCGCGATGCGCAAGTCTTCGATCCGCCCATTTGTGCACGACCCGATCACAGCTTGGTCTATTCGAACATGTGTCGCTTCGCTAACAGGCTTTGTATTCTCCGGCAGATGCGGGAAGCTTACGACCGGCTCCAGCTTCGACACATTAATTTCGACCACTTGCCTGTAAACAGCATCCGGGTCACTAGCATAGATTTTGTAATCTCGCTTTGCGCGCGGTCTTACGTAGTCAAGCGTTTTTTCGTCCGGCGCTATGATGCCGTTCTTGCCACCGGCTTCGATCGCCATATTGCACATAGTAAACCGCCCGGCCATGTCAAGCTCGGATATTGCTTCGCCGGCAAACTCCATCGAACAGTAGAGCGCACCATCGACGCCAATCAAGCCAATGGTATGCAATATCAGATCTTTGCCGCCGACCCACTTCGGCAGCTTACCGTAGTAGACGAACTTCATTTGCTCGGGGACCTTGAACCACGTCTCGCCGAGCGCCATTGCCGCGGCTAAGTCGGTTGATCCAACTCCAGTTGAAAACGCGCCAATCGCACCATAGGTGCAAGTGTGTGAATCAGCCCCGATTACCACGTCACCAGGAAGCACCAATCCTTCGTCCGGCAACAACGTATGTTCAATCCCCATTTGCCCAATCTCGAACCAATAGGTGATCCCATGCTTCTTCGCGAATTCGCGCATGGTCTTTACAAGCTCGGCAGACTTTATATCCTTGTTTGGAGTCGAGTGGTCGGGAACAAGGGCAATTCGGTCCTTGTCGAACACGGTCTTGGCACCTATCTTCTCGAACTCACGGATCGCAAGGGGCGCGGTAATGTCGTTGCCTAGCATGAAGTCCAGCCGGGCATTGATCAATTCTCCCGGCTCTACATAATCTCTGCCACAGTGTGCGGCGAGGATTTTTTGAGTGATAGTTTGACCCATAGCACCTCTTTCAATCGCAGAAATACGGAAGGATGAAAACGCTAAAGATATGAAACCTCAGCCAGTCCAGAAAGCTCAGGAAGCTTGGTACAGCTTGGCGTATTGACGCCCTCTTTCTATGAAGTACTTCATTGTTTCGTAGTCTACCTCCGGCGGTTCAGAGTGGTCGGAGTGGACAATGAATCCTCCGCCGCCCTTCATTACAGGCGTGATTTTTCTTTCAAGCTCCGCGTCGATGGCCGCCCGATCATTGGCGATCAGAGTGCGCACGTCCAATCCACCGTAGAAAGCAATACGGTCGCCGAAACGCTTAAACAAAGTTGGCAAGTCCATGCCTGCCTTTACCTCCATTGCCTGAAGACAGTCCATACCCGCCTCAATGAGGCCTGGTACAAGCGGTTCTACGTAACCACACGAGTGCACAATCACTTTGCACCCGAGCGAATGCGCATAATCGAATAGCAGCTTGTGGCCAGGCTGGACGATTTCCCTATACATCGAAGGAGACATAAAAGGCTTGTTCTTAAATCCCATGTCCTCGTAGAAGAACATGCCATCCGGCTTGCCCTCTTCGGCGAAAAGCATTTCTAGGTGCATAATCGTCATCCTTGCGTAGGTCATTACCATGTCTTTGACCCAATCGGGGTCATCAGCCATGCCCATAAGCATATACTCGTGGCCGCAAACCGGATGTATTTGCTCGAAAGGTGCAAGCCCGGCCCAACAGAAAAACCTTTGCCTCTCGGCCGCAAACCTTTTTGCGTTTCGGTAGTCCTCAAACGGGATTCGCCTACGATCGAGATTGAGCAGGTGCGGCTTGATGAGTTCTTCCCATCCGCATCGGTCCTTGACTGTGAAATCCACATGCTCAGGCGTAGAATTATGCAGCTTGTGCCGACGCAGTTTGGCTCCGTTGCCGTCAAGAGTGAGAACTGTTTCGTCGGTCTCCTCGATGACAACAGGAGTGAAATCTAGATCGGCCACGCTGTTCAGCCATCCGCCTGTTCTAATATCCTGGCCAAAGTGCTCGGCGACATCCTCGTCTTCCTTGATGTGTCCCTCTTTTTTCCATCGCTGCACCGTTTCATTCCAAGGAGTTATGCACGCAGGCAAAAGATCAACTGGTTTGCGGTCTAGAGCTCGCGAAACTCGTTCGTAACTGGTCATTTCCATATTGGTTCTCAGCCTCAGTTGGAGAAGTCAGCGACTATTCTTAGAGCACCGCCTTGTCTGCTGTTTTGGTGTCGGGAGTGCGTTTTGACTGATAGTACACCAGCTTGTTGATCGCGTTAATATAAGCCTTTGCACTAGCTTCGACTATGTCCAGGCTGGCACCGCGGCCTGTGTAGACACGACCGTCTTCGGCTTCGAGCTTGACAGTAACCTCCCCCAACGCATCCGTGCCGCCAGTGACCGACTTTACAACAAAGTCTACTAGTTTGTATTTAGCGTCCACTAACTTATCTATGGTCCGATAAACGGCGTCAACCGAACCAACCCCGATGCCCGCGTCGGTTAACTCCTGATCATCGGTTTTGAGCTTGATTGTGGCGGTTGGTACCCCGTGAAGACTCGTCATAACGTTCATATAAACCAGATGGTACTTCGCCGGTATTGCGTAGACTTCGTCCGCCACAATTGCTTCCAGGTCCTCGTCATAGACCTCCTTTTTCTTGTCGGCTATGATTTTGAACCGCTCGAAGGCTTTCTCCAAATCTGCAGGGCTAAGCGTGTATCCAAGTGCCTTCAATCTTTCCGAAAAAGCGTGCTTGCCTGAGCGGCGTCCAAGAATCAGACCGCTTCCCTTCCAGCCAACTTCCGCCGGGTCGATAATTTCATAGGTTGTTCGTTCCTTTAGGACACCGTCCTGATG
>JAOAGX010000139.1 GCA_026415535.1 Armatimonadota bacterium
GGAGATGTGTATAAGAGACAGGTGTATATATGTGCACATATACGTACTATATGTGTATCGATCAGCTTGATATGGTTGTTAGCTAAACTGATGAGTTAGCCAGGTTGTAACCAATTGTAGAGCTAGTGACAAAAATGCACAACATTGTGAATTAAAGGTTTGAAACGTTGTGCCCGCTGGGTATCTTGCCTGCGCTGGTGAATGTGGCGGGTAAGCATACCCGTCCAGAGTCAATGATCCATTGGCTCGTCAGCTCCGAATACAATCCGTGCGCGGTAGAGGCCGCCGCGTGCGGCCAGTGAGCAAAACGGGCCGGCGACCGTAGGTCGCTTCTCGTCTGTCACGCTGAAGCATGGTGTGGCTGAGAAGGCGTTGCTCTTCCCAGCCGTGGCCTCCACAGACTAAAGGAGGTGGTTCGGATCGTTCTGGGTGGTTGTTAATAGCTAATACAAGCCCCAGTGCGGCAGTGCTGCCCCGTGCTGGTCGCCGACAAACCGAAAAGCGCAGCACAATCAGAAACAAACTATGTTTTTACCTCAGAAGGAGGCTATGAGATGAAACGGATTCTAATTCTGGTTGCGGTGTTGGCCGTTACTCTGGCCGTTTCGGCATATGGCGCCAGGGTTCAAAGCACAATGATCACGCACCTGAACCAAGTCTACCAAGTCTGCTCTGCAGTTTCGGAGGATTGCCTCGTCTGGAGCGGTTACGCGGGAACTAAGCCGGGTGCGATTACTGCTGCGCCTGGCGTTCTTGCCATCAATCCCGGGGCAAATTGGAAGAACTTCATAGGTGCCTATTGGGCTAATCCTCCACTACCCAGGGGATGCACTGTCCAAATCAAGAACGTTACTTTGGTTAAGAAGTGCCCGACGTTTATTCAGTGCAACGAGTACTTCCCGAGCCGTACAATCACACAGCAAGGCACGCCGAACATTAGGCTTTGGTGGCCTTTGATGTACGAGACTCCTTCGTGCACATTCACGCTCACCATCCTGTACGGCACATCGTGTCTGTGGGATGATGACGGCTCAGGACCGAACCCGCCTGCGTGGGTGCACGTTGAGCAGTGGGTTTGGCACGTTGATACCGATCTCAATCACCTACTGCTGCTCTTAGAGCTGTTCCATGAGCTGCCGTTCGGATTGGACGAGGTGCCGCTGATCTCCGACGAAGTTCTGTTCGCGGAGCTTCGCGAAAAGATCTTGCTTGCAATACGGCAGTACGCAGCTGGTGACATGGCGGGAGCGGCTGCTACCCTTGCCGACTTCGAGCTCGAAGTCATGGATGCGTGCATCACGGTTTCGCCGAGATTCCCCAATCCGACCGGACCGGGGACCGGTATTGCCAACACTACGATCGAGAACCCTGCGTGCTGCAAGTTGCTTGTGGATGTCGAGTACATCGGTCAGACCACTGGCATCTTCCAGCCCAAGAAATAATCTCGATCACTGCATTCAACTGCCGCCCCGACAGGTAGTCGGGGCGGCAGGCAGATATGACCTGTCGCAATCCAAAATCCAAAATAACGACTTCTGCATCGCATGGACCGAGCTGACACCACGACGGGGATCAAGAGAACATTCGGAACTCGGCCAGGAGGATTGGACCGTGAACAAGTTTGCACTCACGTTCCTTGTTAGCACCGCATTCTCGATAGGCATGGCTTCCAGTGCATCACTGTCGAAGCCGCAGACACTTCACTACGAAGTGAAAATGAAATCACTCAGTTTCGGCAACATGGGCACGAAAAAGATGTATATCAAGGGCAACAAGATGCGTTGGGAAACTAATGCCGCCTACCTGCCTTTAACGGTGATCAAGAACGAAAAAGGCACGTTTCTGGTTTCTCCGTTCAAAAAGACGGCGGCTAGGTACGCTCCGGGTAGCAATCGAAACGATCCTAAAATATATCTCCCCGGACCGCTTGGTTCGCCCAAAGCGTTTCTCAGAGAAATGAGGGCGGTCAAGCGGGGCCGCGAAAAGGTCGGGCGCGAGGTTTGCGACGTGTATTCTTACTATGCGCCCGCCTCGGACCGAAAGTGCAAACTTTGGGTTAGCATAAACACCGGCAAGCCCGTCAAGTTGGTCCTAGAGGGCGAGAAGAAACTAAAGGACACGATCGTTGCGACGTACACCAAATTCGTGCTCGGCGGACACATTCCTGATTCGCTCTTCGAATTGCCCAAGGGCTATGTCGTGAGGAACATGCCGCCACCGCCGAAGCTTAAACCGGATCAAGCAATATCAAAAGCCGATATGAGGGAACCGGGCTCGTGACGGTTCTCACCCCTGATCGTCCGGCGGCCTTGAATTGTTTAGGACTTGTTCCGAACAAGGTGTGCCGGGCGATCAGGTACACCTTCGGATATGAGCTTCGATCGTTTCAGGGGGCAATAAGAATGAAACACTCGGTGTCGGCACTTTTGATCCTTTTGGTAGCTGTGTTTGCCCGTTCCAATACTGGAGAAATAAAAACTCTCACCGTTCTCTACACAGCCTCAGCTCAAGGCCAAGTACGCACTTGCAATTGTACCAAGTTTAAGTCTGGCGGTTACGGCCGTCAATTAACATTGCTGAAGAGCATTCGCAGTGAATGCACCGACTACGTTCTGATCGAAGGCGGAGACATGGTCGCATGGACCGGTTTCACTGCTCCGCTTAAGACCGAGCTTGCTGTTAAAGCAATGAAGCTGCTCGAGTATCACGCCATCGTTCCTGGCGAGAACGAAATCGGCAAGCCGGGTGACCGACCAATCGACAAGTTTGACGGCAAAACTCCGCCTCTTGTCTGTGCCAACTATGTCTCTTCCCAAGATCACGGAGGCAAGCCATCCGGTTCTTTTAGCGGTCCGGGGCATTTATCTCGGAAGTCGAGCACCTCTCATCAGACGATAAAGCCCTACGTAGTAGTCAAAACCCGTTCGGGTATCCGGGTCGGGATCATCGGGCTTTTGAGTAAATCGGCGTCTCGCTTGTTCCAGGAGGAAGACTTTAACCAGTTAGTTCAGGATCCAGTGCTGGTTCTGAGACGTCTGGCACCCAAGGTTCGCAGGGAGTGTGATTTCCTTATCGTTGTTTACCACGGCCCGGTTGGAGAAGCTCAGGAGTTGGCGTTTGTAAAGGGCATAAACCTTGTGCTTGCCACGCATCGGTTAGGTCGCGATGTGCCGCTTCCATGCCAGCCGTTGAACGAGGTCGAGGTTCCAGTGAAAATGGTAGGGAGAGTGCCGCTTGTGGGTTCACTCACTCACGAGAACTGGAGCGTTGGCAGAATCGATATCGACCTGAAAACTGACGGTTCGGTAGTCTCAGCTAAGCACAAACTGATATACCTGGATCGGCGTTACGTCGAGGATAGCGCTCTTATTGCGGTCTACGACGAATACAGTCGCAAGGTAAAAGACGCCGTGCTAAGCTTTTCGGAGGAATTTCAGTCAAAAGGGGAATCAATGTTGACCAAGCGCGGCTTGAACCTGGTTGAGATGCGAAAACGATTACGCAAGAGTCAGCTGGCCACAGCCGAACGATGCAAGTCATGCCACGAGTCGATACACGATGGTTGGTTAAAGACGCGCCACGCAAAAGCAATGGCCACCCTTGCCAAAACCAACCAGGAGTATGACCCCGAGTGCATTACGTGTCACGCGACCGGTGTCCTAGTCCGCAATGGCTTTGCGAATATGCGCGATACCCCGGAACTTGCCAATGTTCAATGCGAGGCCTGTCATGGGCCAGGACTGGCGCATGCCGAATCGCCTTCGAAAGGATACGGCGAGACGGGCGAGGAAATCTGCCGATCCTGCCACACCGACGACCGCACACCTGAGTTCGACTACGAGAAGGAGTGGGCCAAGATCAAGCACTGATTTCTGGAAACCAGAGTCCTATCTCGTAATCGGCGCTTTTCGGCGAATCGGAGCCGTGAATAAGATTTTCGCGCGAGGAAATCGTGAAGTCGCCTCGGATAGTACCAGGCGCGGATTCTGTCGGTTCCAGCGCGCCTATCATATTGCGCATAATAGTTATGGCGTTGTCACCTTCGACCACCATTGCGATCACTGGTCCCGAGCAGATGAACTCCACGGTTGGCTCGAAGAAATCTTTTCCTTTGTGGGTTGCGTAGTGTTTCTCCGCAAGCTCACGCGACGGCTTGAGCATCTTCATTGCTGCTATCCGCAAGTTACGCCGCTCGATTCGGCTGATGATCTCACCAGCGAGTTTGCGGCGCACTGCGTCGGGCTTAATCATTACAAAGGTCCGTTCCATGCCTGACAATATATCAAAGTTTGGCGGATTCGACAATTCTTGTTCTAGCTTGCCTGTTTAGTTCTGCAGGTGTAGTAGGGATAGTTTCAATACAATAGATAGTTTCAATACAATAACGAGGCCTTTGAAGTTTTGGGAATCGTCAGAGGCATGGTCTGCCAGAGCGGCTTCACGTGTCTATGATCATTCCATCCCAAGCGACCTCGACACCCTCGCGTTCTGCGATTTCAGCAAACTCATCGTGCAGAAGACCAATGTTGTGGGAAAAATGAGTTAGTACTACTCGTGTGTGAGAATCGCAGCCGCCTGATTTTGCTAGAGTATCGCGAATCTCTAGAACTCCTTCAAAGCCCATATGCATTCGTGAGGGCATCTGCAAAGTGCCTTGTGTGCATTCTATAATTATCACGTCGAACCGGTAGCCCAAAAGATATTCCATTGATTGCTTGTCATACAATCCCGTGTCCCACGCAAATAGAACGGCTGACGTGTCCGATTGTGCCACGTAGGTAAAACACTGTTCGTCTGGTTTGTGCCGCGCCGGGATGGGGGTGAACTTTAGGTGATCGGCTCGAACGGGATCAAACGGCCGAAGTGTGATTGTTTCTATGGGTAGTTCCTCGCGAGTTTTGATCGAATCTACTGCCTTGATTACGGTTGGGTTTCCGTAGATCTTGATGGGCACACTGGATTGGTTGTAAGCAAAAGGCGGCCTAATGTAGTGTAACTCCGCCACGGCGAAATGGTCGTCGTGCGAGTGAGTAATGAAAAGGTGTTTAAGTTCCGACAACCTGATTCCGAAGTGAAACTGGTGGTAATGGGTATCCGGCGGCAGATCGATCTTGATCACGTCGTCAATTTGTGCCGATTGTCTGGTTCTGATGTTCTTTCCTTTTGCGGCGCGTGCTCGATTACAAGTCCTGCATCCACAAAACACCGCCGGCCACCCTTCAGCAGCTGCGGTTCCGAGTAATTGTATGCGCATAATTCTTCCTCCCTGTGTCTCCCAATGCTTTTTTGCGCCGAACTATTGGCTATAGTGACGCGCCTCTTTGGAGGACGATTCTTTTGCTCAAGGTTAGGCTGTTGCGATAGAATGCAACCCCAGAATTTTCGGCGATTTGACGCTCATCAGTTGATTGGTAGAATCACCGAGAACGAGTTTACCTCAACAAACTATACAATGAGGTCAGCTTGCCGTGCCAGTGTGTAAATGGTATAATCCGCGTGCCGGACAAGCAACCCCGGTGTTGGGAGGCAGTGAATCGATGCGTAGGTATTTTTGGCCGATTGTCGTTGCCATTATAGCTTTGATTCTGATCTTTGGCGGCGCGCTGGTCAGCTTATTGACAGATTGGTTGTGGTTTAAGGATCTGGGTTACGAGCGGATATTTATCACTAGGCTCCTAACGCGCCTTGAGATCGGATTGCTGTTTGGTCTGTTGTTCTTTATTGTTATTTACGGCAACCTATGGTATGCACGGCGTATTGCGCCGCCGCCTTCGCCAACCGGTATCGAGCAACAGCTTTTGGAACGACTTGGCCGGCTGGCTCGGCGCGGCATCGGATTGTTACTTTTTCTAGGGAGCGTCGTCTTGTCGGCGATGGTGGGGTTGGAGGCTGCGACACACTGGGAGGAATGGCTCCGTTACTTACACGCGACCCCATTTGGCATTGCCGATCCTGTCTTCAAAAAAGACGTCGGCTTCTACGTTTTTCAACTGCCTTTCCTGAGCTATCTCTATCACTGGCTTTTCTTCACACTAGCTGCTTCTACGATAGCAGCCGCGGCGCTGCACTATGCCGACGAAGCAGTGGAGCTGTCTCTTATACACATCTGACGCTGCCGA
>JAOAGX010000140.1:0-369 GCA_026415535.1 Armatimonadota bacterium
CTTACCCACTATCCTATTGAACAGCGTCGACTTACCCACGTTTGGACGCCCTACTATGGCAACAATAGGCTTGTTCATAGCGTGCGGAAAAATCGTACCTCAAGAGATCGTGACGGTCAAACGAACGGCTGCTGAAACACGACCATTGTTCGCAATGACTTCCATTTGTAGCGCAGTGCTTCAGTCCCGCCTTGACACTTTAGTCGTTTAAGATCTGCGATTATAAGCTCGGCTAAAGCGACGCTATTTATATGCTTACCGCGCGTGTTTAGCTACCAGCTCGTCAGAAGTCCCGCCATCATCATATCGCACAAACATCGTGAGAGCGGAGTTCTTGCTAAGCCACGGTTTTCTATAGGGCTGCACTCT